>VERO01000018.1 GCA_018882625.1 Phycisphaerales bacterium
GACCATCGTGCCGGCGACGGCCGCGATCTGGATCTCGATGCCTGAGGGCGGGGACTCGCTCGAGTCGTACCGCGTGTCGATGGCGCTCGTGCCCGTCGGCATGCTCCTGTGCGGATGCGTGCTGGCCACGTGGAGACTGCTGCCCGAGCGCATGCCGTCCGCATGGAGCGATGCGCGCCGCATGTGGTGCACGCTCGCCGCGAGCGTGTGCGTCTGGGGTGTCGGCTCGGCGGCTGTCGTGCTGTCGGAGGATCTGGCCGATCCGTCGCTGGCGGCGGCATCGCTCGTCGGCGCGTGCGGATGGATGCTCACCGGTGCGCTTGGTGTGGCGCTGTGGCGCATCTCCCACCATGCGCCGCGCGGGCACCGGCGCGTCGGTGCGGCGGCACTGGCCCTTCGGGGCCTCGCAGCCGGCACCGCGATCGCGGCATCGACCGCCGTGGCGCAGGCCGGATGGACGATTGCCTCCGGCATCGCGAGCACCTTCCCGGCGATCTTCCTCACGACGATGGTCGCCACGTGGGTCGCGCAGGGACGCGGCGTGCCGACAGGCGCGACGGCCCCGATGGTTCTTGGGTCGCTCAGCGTCGGTGCGTACGCAGCGATGTCGGCATTCGCCTACCCGAGGCTCGGCATCGCGATCGGCATCCCCATCTGCTGGGCCCTTGCGGTGACCTGCACCACAGTGCCCGTGCACCTCTGGCTCCTGCGCAGCGCGCGCCACAGTCCGGCATGCGCGCCGCAGCGATAGGACCGCAGCGTGCCCGCATGCGCACACGCAGCCGGTCCAATTGTTGCATCAGCAGCGGCGCACGAGCCGACCTGATGGGGGCATGGACACATCCGAACTCGTCGAACAGGCGCACCGGGCCGTCAAGCGCTATGGCGTGACCGACGGCGACTCCTTCCGGCTCAAGGACCATGACCCTGCGGACACTGGCGCGCTCTCCGGCAAGGACAAGCCGCGCGCGCAGGAGATGCTTGATGAGGGCGTCGATGTGCTCTCGAAGATGCAGGACATGCTCTACGCGCAGAACAGGTGGTCGATCCTCCTGATCTTCCAGGCCATGGATGCGGCCGGCAAGGACGGGGTGATCAAGCACGTGATGAGCGGCGTGAATCCGCAGGGCTGCGAAGTCCACTCGTTCAAGGCCCCGACCCACCAGGAGCTTGACCACGACTTCCTCTGGCGATGCTCGTGCGCGCTGCCGTCGCGGGGCAAGATCGGCATCTTCAACCGCTCGTACTACGAGGAGGTGCTGGTCGTCCGCGTGCATGAGGGCATCCTCCGGGCTCAGCAGCTTCCGCCCTCGCTGGTGACCGGCGACATCTGGGACCAGCGCCTCAAGGACATCCGGGCGTACGAGCGCTACCTCGCCCGCAACGGCACGGTAGTCCGCAAGTTCTTCCTCAACGTCTCGCGGGACGAGCAGCGCCGGCGCTTCCTCGAGCGCATCGAGAACCCATCGAAGAACTGGAAGTTCAACGCAGGTGACGTGGACGAGCGCTCGCACTGGGACGACTACATGCAGGCGTACGAGGCTGCGATCTGCGCCACTGCCACGCCGGAGGCGCCGTGGTTCATCGTGCCCGCCGACAGCAAGTGGTTCGCGCGGCTCGTGGTGGCTGGCGTGGTGATTGACGCACTGGCGTCGCTCGATCTCGCGTACCCGACGCTCGATCCGGTGCAGCAGGCGAAGCTCGCTTCGGCGCGGCAGCGGCTGCTCAGCGAGCGCTGACCGCGCTCAGGACGTGGGCACGACGGGCTGCGCGTCCCGGTCGCTGCAGAGGATCACGAGGAGGTTGCCCACGATCTGCGCCTTCTGCTGCGGCGCAAGCTCAACCACGCCGCGCTCCTGGATGCGCGCGAGCGCCATCTCGACCATGCTCACCGCGCCCTCGACGATCTTGGTGCGTGCCGCGATCACCGCGCTGGCCTGCTGGCGCCGCAGCATCGCGGCTGCGATCTCAGGGGCGTACGCGAGGCTGGAGATGCGCGCCTCGAGCACCTCGACGCCAGCCTGCGCGAGGCGCTGGTGCAGCTCGTCGCGCAGGCGCTCGCCGATGAGGTCGGTGTTGCCGCGCAGGCTCACCGCATCGTCATCCGGCGAGTCGTAGTGGTAGTGGCTCGCGAGGTTGCGCAGCGCGCTTTCGGACTGGATCTCGACGAAGCTCTGGTAGCTGTCGACGCTGAACAGCGCCTTCGCAGTATCCGTGACCTGCCACACCACGACCGCCGCGATCTCGATCGGGTTCCCGTCGCGGTCGTTCACCTTGATCATCCCGCGCGAGCGAGTTCCTGCGGCAATGATCTTGCCTGTCGTGGGGTCCTTCACGTCGGGCGTGCTTGAGGAGCCGGTCTCGAATGTTCGCACGCGCAGGCTGACGCGGCGCTTCACGCTGAATGGATTCACCCAGTGGAACCCGACCTTGCGCACGGTGCCGCGGTAGACGCCGAAGAAGACGATGACCCGGCTCTCGTTGGGGTTCACGATGAACAGCCCGAAGAATCCGATCATGCAGAAGAGCGTGAGCGACCCGCCGACGACGGCAGGCGGCCACGTCTGGTGCGTGATGGCGCGGATGACCAGGAAGATGCCGACGCCGAGGCCGATCAGCATGAGCGGAAGCATCGCCCATCCTGTCGTTGCGGAGATGGGACGCTCGTTGATCTTCTGTGTTGCGGATCCTGCCATGGCGCAAGGGTACTTGCCCTGCGTCCGCGAACTGCTCATCCCACGCTGCCGTCGCTGCCGGCACCTGCGCCGATGCCGCGCGGTTCCGTCGCCGCCGTCCGGACCACTGCTGCCTGCGGCTCAACCGCCTGCGAGCGCGCGCGCCGCGGCATCGAGCTCGGCGAGCTTCGCCGCGGAGAATCCGCGGTCATGGAACCAGCGCACGCGGCCCTCGCCATCGAGCAGCAGGATGCGGCCATTGCGTCCGCCACTGTTGCCCGTGAGCTCCACGATCTGCTGCGCCGGCGCGCCGTACACGCACACGACCGCAGGCCAGTCTTCCTCAGGGATGCCGCTGCGCATGCCGGAGTCGATCCATCCCGAGATCATGCTTGGCACGAGCCCGGGGATCGTCGGGATCTCCACAGCCTTGACCGGCGGCTTCGCCTGCATGATGCCGAACGTCCACCGGTCGAGGTCGAACTGCGTCTCCTGCAGGTAGCCCACCATCAGGATGATGGGCGCACCCGCATATGCCTTCGGGATGTCGACGGCCTCGCCGGATAGCGCCTTGCCTTGCACACTCGGGAACGAGTCGCCGACAGGGTCTCGGTTGGCGACCTTCGACGGGCCGCATCCAAGCAGTGACAGCAGCGCGCCGATCATGGCTGCAGCGGCGAGCATGCGCGGCCGAAGCCGCGCGCACGGCGCAGGCTCCGGCTGCTCGCACGCCACAGGCCGCAGCTGCATGCACGGGCTGGAGCGCAGTGGCGCGGCACTCACGCCGCCTCCACCGGTTCGGTTGCGGGCGCTGCGGTGAACGTGAAGCTCTTGCCTTCGTATCCGACGGTCACCTTCTGCCCTTCGCGGATCTCGCCCGCGAGGATTCGGTTGGCCAGCGGATTCTCGAGCCGTTGCTGGATCACCCTCTTCAGCGGGCGAGCGCCGTACTGCGGGTCATAGCCCTCTGCCGCAAGTGCGGCGACCGCAGCTGGCGACAGCTCGAGGTCGATCCGGCGCTCGGCAAGGCGATCCCGCAGGTGCCGCGACTGGATCGCCACGATGCCCGCGATCTGCTGGCGCCCGAGCTGGTGGAAGATCACCGTCTCGTCGATGCGGTTGATGAGCTCGGGGCGGAGGTGCTTCTTGAGCAGCCCGCGCACGTGCGCCTCGATCATCGCATCCGGCTCGCCGCGCTCGGTCATCTCGAGGATCGCCTGCGATCCCATGTTGCTCGTCATCACGACGATCGTGTTCGCGAAGTTCACGGTGCGGCCCTGGCCGTCGGTGAGGCGCCCGTCATCGAGCACCTGCAGCAGCACGTTGCTCACGTCGGGGTGCGCCTTCTCGAACTCGTCGAAGAGCACGACGCAGTACGGCCGCCGCCGCACCGCCTCGGTGAGTCGGCCGCCCTCCTCGTAGCCCACGTACCCGGGAGGAGCGCCGATGAGCCGTGCCACGGAATGCTGCTCCATGAACTCGCTCATGTCGATGCGCACCATCGCCTCCTCGGTGTCGAAGAGCAGCTCCGCGAGCGCCTTGCACAGCTCCGTCTTGCCGACGCCAGTCGGGCCCAGGAACAGGAACGACCCGATCGGCCTGCCCGACTCGCCGAGCCCGGCGCGGTTGCGGCGCACGGCCTCCGCGACCGCGCGTACGGCCTCGTCCTGGCCGACCACGCGCCGGCGCAGGTCATCCTCGATGTGCAGCAGCTTCTCGCGCTCGCTTTCGACGAGCTTCGAGACGGGGATGCCCGTCCACTTCGCGATCACTTCGGCGATCGCCTCGGGGTCGACCTCCTCCTTCACCAGCGCGGTGCCGGTGGAGAGGCGCCTCTTGAGGGCAGCCTCGGCTTCCGCCAGCTTGCGGTCGAGCTCGCGCATCTCGCCGTACTGGATGCGTGCGGCCTTCTCGAGGTCGCCGCGGCGCTGCGCCTGCTCGAGCTCGGTCTGCTTCGTGTCCTTCTCGCGCTTGATCGACTTGATCTGGTCGAGCTCGGCCTTCTCGGTCTTCCACTGCGCGTCGAGCGTTCGGAACTGCTCCTGCTCGCCGGCGAGCTCCTTCTCCAGGTCGGCAAGGCGCCGCGCGCTCTCCGGGTCCGTCTCGATCTTGAGCGCCTCGCGCTCGATCTCGAGCTGCATGATGCGGCGGCGGATCTCGTCGAGCTCTGCGGGCATCGAGTCGTTCTCGATGCGCAGGCGGCTCGCGGACTCGTCGAGCAGGTCGATCGCCTTGTCGGGCAGGAACCGGTCTGCGATGTAGCGCTGGCTCAGCGTTGCGGCAGTGACGAGCGCACCGTCCTGGATGCGCACGCCGTGGTGCGCCTCGTAGCGCGCCTTCAGGCCGCGCAGGATCGCGATGGTGTCCTCGACGCTCGGCTCGCCGACATACACGGGCTGGAAGCGCCGCTCGAACGCGGCGTCCTTCTCCACGTGCTTGCGGTACTCGTCGAGCGTGGTCGCGCCGATGCAGCGCAGCTCGCCGCGCGCGAGCGCTGGCTTGAGCAGCTGGCCTGCGCCCACGGCGCCTTCGGCCTGCCCTGCGCCCACGATCGTGTGGAGCTCGTCGATGAACAGGATGACGCGTCCCTCGCTTGACGCGACCTCGCGAAGCACCGCCTTGAGGCGCTCCTCGAACTCGCCGCGGTACTTGGCGCCGGCGAGCAGCTGGCCCACGTCCAGCGCCACGATGCGCGCATCGCGCATCAGCTCCGGGCAGTCGCCGTTGACGATGCGCTGCGCGAGACCCTCAGCGATCGCGGTCTTGCCGACGCCAGGCTCGCCGATGAGCACCGGGTTGTTCTTGGTGCGCCGCGAGAGCACCTGCATGCAGCGGCGCACCTCGTCATCGCGGCCGATGACCGGATCGAGCTTGCCGTTGGCGGCGCGCTCGGTGAGGTCGATGCCGTACTTCTTGAGCGCCTCGAAGGTGCTCTCGGCGCCAGGGTCCTGGATGCTCGACACGCCGCTGGACTTGCGGATCTCGTGGACCGCGCGCTCGAGCTTCGATGCGTCGGCGCCGACGAGCGCGAGCACGTCCTTCGCGCCGCCCCGCGTCTCCGCGCACGCCATCAGCAGGTGCTCGCACGACGCGTAGGCGTCCTTCATCTTCTGGGCGGCGCGCTCGGCTGCTCCGAGCGCCTCCACGAGCTCGCGGCCGGTGTTGGGTGTCGTGCCTTGGGCACGCGGCAGCCGGGCAAGCGCGGCGTCGACTGTCTGCTTCACGCGCGGCGCATCGATGCCTGCCTTGGCCAGGATCGCACCCGCCGGGCCCTTGGGGTCAGCGAGGAGGGCCGAGAGCAGGTGGAGCGTGCCGATCTCGGAGTGCTGCTCGCGCACAGCATGCGACTGGGCATCCGAGAGGGCGGTCTGGGCGAGGGTGGTGAATCGGTCGAGGCGCATGGCTGGATGGGTGCAAAACCCGTGCCAAGCCTAGAGTGCCCGAAATGGGAATCCGGGCGGAATCACCTCCGGGCGGTTGTTCAGCCATCCGACGAGAAACCGGAAGGCGTCAACCAGTCTTGGGCCCGGCCTATTGAACATTTGGTTCCCATCCACCAATACCACCCGTGGCTGGGATCCCTCAGAGCCCTCCATCACCGCCGGAAGCAGGGGCCACCAGCGCTGCGCCTGCAATCGCGGCAGTTCTGCCGCGATCTGCGGAAGTCCCCACCCGCATGGGCTGATGACGATCCGCTCGGGAGCGGCCTCAAGAATCTCTTCCGGCGAGACCACGCGGCTCTTCTGCCCGGATGCATTCAGCGAGTGGCGCCCGCCCGCCGCGGTGATCAGTTCTGGCGTCCAGTGGCCCCCCACAAAGCATGGCTCCATCCACTCCAGAAAGAGCACTTCCGGCGCATCCACGTAGGGGGCGACGAAGTCCACCGCCTCCCAGTACTGGCCACGCAGCTCGACCATCGCCCGGTCCGCCTCTGAAGGCAGGCCAACCGCCTCGCCCACCCGCAGGCAATCGTCGAAGACCTGCCAGATGGAGTGAGGATCCAGGCTCAGAATCTTGGGCGGCCGGGGCATCGTCGCCGCCACACCGCGCACCGTGTTGAGGTCAATCGAGCACACGTCGCAGAGGTCCTGCGTCAGGATCACGTCTGGCTCGAGCGAGCGCAGCAGGTCGGCATCAAGCGTGTACAGGCTCTTGCCTTCCGCCAGCGACTCGCGGACCTGAGCATCAATCGCCGCACTCGCACCGGCGCCGCTCGCGTGCGTGCGTGCGCCGGTCAGGACCGGGAGGTGCCCGATCTCCGCAGGCCAGTCGCACTCGTGGCTCCGGCCCACGAGCAGGTGCGCGCCGCCGATCCGGCAGAGGATTTCGGTGGCAGACGGAAGGAGACTGACGACTCGCATCGGATCCGAGGGTACGTTGCGACCATGCGGATCCTTCACGCGCTGGCGTGCGCCCTCGGCATGCTGATCGCGGTCCCAGCCCGGGCCGACATCGTCTACGCGACGCAGGGCCCCTTCGGCGGCTTCTTCGGGCTGTGGGGCCCGGTCGTCTCGCAGCAGCAGAGCGTGGGCGCGCGGTTCGTCCCCAGCGCCAACTACACCCTCACGCACCTGCGCATATGGCTGATGAACGACAGCCAGGTTCCCGGCGCGCCGCTGCGCATCACCCTGCGGAGCGACTCACCGTCTGGCACAGGCACCAGCGTGCCGTCGAGCGAGGTCATATCCGAGTGGAACATCACGTGCACGGCATCGGGATGGAATCCTGTGCAGCACACCGTCGTGCCGGTGTCGCCGGTCGCGCTGCGTTCCGGCGTGCGCTACTGGGTCGTGGCGCAGAGCCCTGCGCCCGGCGGCGCAAGCCCAGTGTGGTGCTTCGCGTCAGTCGGCAACGCGTTCAGCGCGACGACGACAGGCGATGGAGTGACCTGGCAGCCCGGCGGCAATGGTGCGGCACCAACGCTCACGGTTGAGGGAACCCCCGGGCTTCCGGCATCGTCTCCGGACATCAACGGTGACGGTGCGGTCAATGGCCTCGACCTCACGGCGCTGCTCGCGGCGTGGGGCACCGGCGCACCGTCATGCGACCTCAATGCAGATGGAGTCGTCAGCGGCCTCGACCTGACTGCGCTGCTTGCGGCGTGGGACTGAGCGGAGCGCCAGCGCCTCGCCAGCCCGCTCGCGTGACATCCCAGCGCGCAGCGCCGCAGCCGCCCCCGGCACCAATCCGCGCACACGTGAGAACTGGGGATCCTAGATTCGAACTAGGACAAACTGAGTCAGAGTCAGTTGTGCTACCGTTACACCAATCCCCAATGAGACGTCGGAATTGTACCCCGCTGCATGCTGATGGGGAAGGGGATCGGCGTGCACGCGCGCTCGCGCGTTACCCCCGCTCTGGCCGCTGCGGGCGTCTCCGCGCATGGTCCAACCTCGCGTTATCCGCGCGCCGCTGCGCCGCGGCCGCGGCGCTTGCATCGCTGATGCTCGCATGCGGATGCGTGTCAAAGCCAATCACGCTGCTCACGGTCGATGCCCATGGGCAGCCTGTTGCGGATGCGGTCGTGTACCAGCACGGGGTCGGGTTCTTCAGTCCCGTGCCGCTGAGGCGCAAGACGCCACGCACCACGCAGGGTGACGGCACGCTGCCGATCGTCCTCGATTCGCGCACCTCAAGCCTGACGATCCTGAAGCCCTACTTCGAGCCGGTGCAGCTGGTCGTTGCCATGACGGGTCAGGTCGTGCCCGCCGAGGTCCCGGCTCCCGCGACTCCGGAGGTTCCGGTCGTCGTGGATGCGCGCGATGGGGAAGTCACCGACTTCGCCGCGCTTCCCGATCATGCGACGGTGCGCGTGGGCATGTCGCAGTGCGCGCGCCGCGCAGCGCACATCGCCGTGGCGGATGAGCGCGGCATGCCGGTCCCGGACGCCGAGGTGCACCGCGTCTGCACGCTCTTCCTGCTGAACCGCGGCACAGAGGAGACGCTCGGGCTTCCGCCGATCGAGAGTGCGCGCACCGACTCCGCGGGCCGCGCGTCGGTCGAGGTGCTCGGCGGTCTCGCGAACCATGTGTACGTGCGCGCGCCCGGCCGTGTGGCGCAGCGATTGGCGGTCGATGCGTCCTCGCCCGGCACATCGCCCCTTCGCGTGATGCTGCCCGAGGCTCCGGTACGCCAGCTCCGCATCAGGGTGCTGCAAGGCCCGAAGAGCCCGGTCGTCGCGGAGGCTTCCGTGACCCTCGGTCTGCAGCTCGATGGCATGCCGCAGGACCCCAACGGCTGGACCGCCCTCACCGACGCGGAGGGCCTGACTCGGGAGGTCGCCGTCTCCCAGCAGCAGCCGATCATCTTCACGGTGTCGAAGGGCAAGCAGGTTCGCCGCCAGACCGTGACGTGGGACGAGGTCGAACGCGCCGCATCGCGCGGAGAGCTCACACTCTTCATGGGCGGTCGCTGACCGCCGCTCCACTGGCGACCGGACCGGGTGCTCGCCGTCACGGCTCGTGTGACGTCGCGTGTCCACCGCAGGTTCCTGGATCTGCGAGGTTCCGTCGCGTGGCCGGTGCAGGTTCCTGGATCTGCGAAGTTCCGTCGCGTGGCCGGTGCATCTGCCGTACGCTTTCCGCATGGCCGATGGAGAGCATCTGTTCGACGAGTCGTTCCTCGCCCAGGACGCCAAGCCGTCCGCGGTGGCGTCCGCCAAGCCTGTGCGCGAGCGGAGCGACGCGCCGTCGCCTCATGGGTCTGACTCGGCAGCAGAGGGCATCAGCATCCGGGTGCAGCCCACGTACCTGCCGTCGCACAGCGATCCCTCGCGCGGCCGCTACATCTTCGCGTACCACGTGACGATCACCAACGACGGTCGTGAGCGCGCGAAGCTGCGCAGCCGCGCATGGACCATCGTCGATGCCGACGGCACGAGCCATGACGTGCGCGGCGAGGGCGTCGTGGGCCGTCAGCCGGATCTCGCGGCGCAGGAGCGATTCGAGTACTCGTCCTTCTGCCCGCTCCCGACGCCGTGGGGCACGATGGAGGGCGCCTACACGTTCGAGCGCGCGGACGGCTCGCGCTTCGAGGTTCCTGTGCGCCGCTTCTACCTTGTCGGCCCGCGCGAGCGGGGCTGACGGCCGAGCCGCCTCTGCAGCCCGAGGCACGGCACGCAACAACCGAGGCGTCCCTGCGTCCCACGGGTCACAACGAGAGAACCGTTCCCGGGTTCGCCGGGAACGGTCGCTCAGGCGTCAGGTCCACAGGAGCATCGGGACCTGAGCGTTGTCGATGTGCGGAAGGGGCTCTGCAGGCCCATGCCAAACGTACGATCAACTCGCGCCAGTGCAAGGATCTCACGTGACACAGGGCACTGATTCCCCATCGCCGCCCCTCCCAGGCTCTGCGACTGCTGCCCGTGGTGGCGTCCCCGGAGCGACCGCCGCGGCTCGCGGGCTCCGCGTGGCGGTGGTCGGCGCGACCGGAGCCGTTGGAGCGGAGTTCATCGCATTGCTGGCCCACCGCCGCATGCCCCTCGGAGGACTGCGGCTGCTGGCAAGCCCGCGAAGCGCGGGACGCCGCATCGACGTGCCCGGCATCGGCGCGTGCACCGTCGAGGCGCTCTCGGACCAGTCGCTTGCGGGCGCGGACGTGGTGTTCCTGTGCGCGGGATCGGAGATCTCCAAGGCGTGCGCCCCCGCGGCGATCCGTGCCGGCGCGTGGGTGATCGACAACTCAAGCGCATTCCGCGCAGACCCCGATGCGCTGCTGATCCTTCCGGAGGTCAACGGTGAGGCGCTCGACGCGGCAGCTGCCGCCGGTGACGGGCCCCGCATCGTGGCCGTGCCGAACTGCTCGACGATCATCGCCCTGCTTGCCGTCTCTCCGCTGCGTGCGCTGGCGCGCATCCGCAGGATGGTGGTGAGCACCTACCAAGCCGTGAGCGGCGCAGGTGCCGCGGCGATGGCCGAGCTTGAGCAGCAGGCTCGCGACTGGGCATCGGGCCAGCCGCTACACAGCCCGATCTTCGGTTGACCGGCGCTCTTCAACGTCTTCAGCCACAACAGCGCCGTCGGCAGCGACGGCAGCAACGCGGAGGAGCGCAAGCTGCTGGTCGAGACCCAGCGAATCTGGTCGGACACGTCGGTGCGGGTCGCCGCGACCTGCGTGCGCGTGCCGGTGCTGCGGGCGCACAGCGAGTCGATCGCCGTGGAGTTCGAGTCGCCTGTGGCGGCAACGCACGAGGCCACCGAGCAGCGCGTGCGCGAGGCGCTCGCCGGCGCGCCGGGCATCGAGATCGTCGACGACCGCAGCGCGAACAGCTTCCCGGAGCCGCGTCACGCCGCCGGCAGGGACCCGGTGCTCGTCGGGCGCATCCGCGCGGACCGGAGCCTCGATCCGGGGCGCGGCGCGCTGCTCTTTGTCGCAGGGGACCAGCTGCGCGTGGGCGCAGCGCTCACGGGAATCAGGATCGCCGAGCGGCTCGAGCGTGCCGGCGCGTTCGCGGTGCGCACGCACCGCGCATAGGGCGCCCCGCGTCGCTCGCGGCGGCGCGCAGTCCAGTGCACGCCGATCGGCTACGGCGCCAGCAGCGTGCGCAGCGCAGCGCCAGGATCGGGCTGTCTCAGCAGGCTCTCGCCCACGAGCGCGATGCAGATCCCGTGCGCACGCAGCCTGTCCAGATGCGAGGGCGTCGCGATGCCGGACATGCTCACGACAATCGACCGGTCCTCGATGAGGTCGGCGATGCGCATCGACTGCGTCACGTTGACCGAGTCGGTGTCAAGGTCCCTGTTGTTGATGCCCAGCAGCGCGTATCCCGGGTGCGGGAACCCGATGTGGTCCTTGACGCGGTAGTAGCTCTCGACGTCGTGGATCTCGAGCAGCGTGGTCATTCCCAGCTCCACCGCGAGGATCTGGAAGTCGATGATGTCGCATTCGCGCAGCGCCTCGGCCACGAGCAGGATCGCGTCCGCGCCGGCCGCACGCGACTCCCAGAGCTGCCACAGGTCGACGATCAGGTCGCTGCGCATGACGGGCACAGGGGCCGCCGCACGAACGGACTCGAGCATGTCCAGGCTGCCGCCGAAGCCGCGCGCATCGGTGGCGCAGCAGATCGCTGCCGCGCCCGCGGCGTGATACTGTCGTGCGATGGATGCGGCATCAAGGTCTTCCCTGATGGGTCCGACGCTCGGGCTGCGCCTCTTGATCTCCGCGATGATGCGCGTCTGCGTGGTGTCGCCATGGTCCACCACCGCCTGGAAGAAGTTGCGCGGCCGCGGCATGTCGGCGCACCGGCGGCGCAGCTCGTCGATGGGCATCGACGCGGCGAGGTCAGCGACCTCGCGCCGCTTGGCGCGAACGAGATGTCCCAGCGCGTCATGCATCCTGTGGGGCCTAGCTCTAGTGTGCGTTATAGCCGCGCCAGGACAAGCGGTCGCGCATGCGGACGGCGTGACGGCACCGGCTGCCCCTGGGCCGGCCGGCACGGAACTGGCAGCCGCGCCGGGGGCGGCTGCCGACGTCGCGTCCGATCCGGTGGAGGCGCAAGGCTGGTCCGCGACCGTCTACATGTGGCTGGCGGCGGGAACCGTGATTGCGCTGGCGGCGCTGCATGCGCGCGGGCGAAGGCCGCTGGCCCTTGGGGGCGACCGTGTGCGCTGGCCGCTTGCGCCGGCGCCGTCGCTCTTCCTGGTTGCGGTGCTCATGATGGCTGGCGCTGCCGCAGCGTCGGGCGCCATGCAGCTGTCGGGCGCGGCCACGCCGGGCGGCGTGCGGGACAGCGCGATCGCATCGCTGGCCAACTACGGCACGCAGCTGCTGCTGATGTCGGGCATCTGGTGGGCGCTCTCCGGGGCACTGATGCAGCGCGCTGAGGCACCTGTCGATGGGGTGGCTGCGCGTCCTGGATCCGCGGCGTCGGGTCGCGCGCGGGCTGCCGCGGTCGGTGCGCTGGCGATGGCTGTCGCCTGGCCGCTCACCCAGGCCACGGGGGTGATCGCATCGACGGTGCAGCGGTCGGTGACCGGCACCGATGCGCCGGATACCGCGCACCGCACGCTCGAGGCCATGGGCCAGTCGGGAGATCCGCTGTGGATTGCGGCGATGGGAGTCGTGGCCGTGCTGCTGGCGCCGCTGGTGGAGGAGATCGTCTACCGCGGCGCACTGCAGCAGGCGCTCAAGGGGATCGGCGTGCCGCGCGTCATCGCGCTGCTGGCGGCGTCTGCGCTCTTCTCGCTGGCGCACTGGGGCAGCCTCGTCGCAGGTGCCGAGGCTGGCGCGCTCGCGATGCTGATGGTCCTTGGCGTGGTCTTCGGCTGGACCTACGAGCGCACCGGATCGCTGTGGGCGCCGTTCGCGGCGCACGCCACCTTCAACGCCGCGAACCTGGCGATCTTCCTGGCGCAGCGCTGACAGCCGTGCCGCGCGCCGGCCCCGCACCGCGCGGGCTAGCGTCCGACGGCCAGCGCGCGCGGGAAGAAGTCGAGCTTGGCCGCAGACTTCGCAAGCGCCAGCGTCTCCTCCGCGAGCCTGTTCGCGCGCGCGCACCCGTCGCGCAGGATGTCCACGAGCAGGTCCTCGCGGCCCTCGTAGGCGGCACGGCGCTCGCGCATCGGGGCCAGCAGCGCGTTGATCGCCTCGGCGACCTCCTGCTTGACGTGGCCGTCGCCGATGTTGTCGCCGCGCGCGTAGCGGTCCTTCAGCTCGGCGACGCGCGCGCGGTCCGGGATGAAGATGTCCACGTACTGGAAGAGCGCGTTGGTGACGTCGCCGGGCGCCGTCGGGCTCTGCCGTCCCGTGAAGATCTTCGCGACCTTCCTCTGCACATCCTTGGGCGAGTCGCTGATGAAGATGGCGTTGCCGAGGCTCTTGCTCATCTTGTTGGTGCCGTCGATGCCCACAAGCCTGCCCACGGCGCCCACATCCGCGCGCGGGATCGGGAACACGCCACCGAGCTTCACGTGATCGTCGTCCTCCGCCTGGTCGCTGACCGAGCAGTACATCTGGTTGAAGCGGCGCGCCACCTCGCGCGTGAGCTCCAGGTGCGGCACCTGGTCCTCGCCCACCGGCACGCCCTGCGGGCGGAACGCCAGGATGTCGGCGGTCTGGCCCACGGCGTACAGCGGGAACCCGAACGAGTAGGTCTCGCCGAGGCCCTTGAGCTCGAGCTCGGTCTTCAGCGTCGGGTTGCGCATCACCCTGTTGAAGGGCAGGAGCATCGCAAAGAGGAAGCACAGCTCCGCGATCGCAGGCACCTCGCTCTGCAGGAAGATCACCGACTTCGCAGGGTCGATGCCCATCGCCAGATAGTCGCGCACGATCTCGAGCGAGTCGCGGCGGATCTCCGCAGGCTTGTCGGCACGCGTCGTGAAGGCGTGCATGTTCGCGATGATGAAGTAGCAGTCATGCGAGTCCTGCAGCTCGACGCGGCGGCGCACGCTGCCAACCCAATGGCCTAGGTGCAGGCTGCCGGTGGGCGTGTCGCCAGTGAGGATGCGGGGCTTCGCGACCGCCATGGAGGCGGTGAGGCTACCGAACTGAAGGGCGCGTGCGGCGTGCCGCGGCACGCGGCTTCACGGGCGGCGTCGCGTCGGCGGCCGGCGCGACCCTGCGCACGCCCATCTCGCGCGGATGGCAGTTCGCGAGCACCTCCGCGAGGTGCCCGCGCGAGACGTGGGTGTAGATCTGGGTGGTCGTGATGCTCGAGTGGCCGAGCAGCTCCTGCACCACGCGCAGGTCAGCGCCGCCGCCCACGAGGTGCGTGGCGAACGAGTGGCGCAGCACGTGAGGATGCACATCGGACATCCCCGCGACTGCAGCCCATCGCTTGACGATCTGCCACACCGCGACGCGCGTCAGGGGACGCCCGTGGTTGGAGAGCAGCAGCCGGTAGCCGTCGCGCCGGTCGACGTGGATCGCCAGCGAAGGACGCAGCTCCGCGAGGTAGCGCCGAGTCCAGTCGATGGCGGGCACGCCGATCGGCACCACGCGCTGCTTGCGGCCCTTTCCGGTCACCACCAGCGATCCGAGCGTCTCGTGGAAGTCGTTGACCTTGAGCGTGCATACCTCGCTCGCGCGCAGGCCGCCGCCATACATCAGCTCGAGCATGGCGCGGTCGCGCATCCACAGCGCGCTGGTCTCCGCGCTCGGAGCCTCGACGAGCGCGCGCATCCGCTCCGGGGTCAGCACGTCAGGCAGGCGCTTCCACATCGTCGGCCGCTCGAGCAGCCGGGCCGGATCCGCTGGCGCGTGCCCCATCGAGTGCATCCACCTGAAGAAGACTCGCATCGACGCGAGCCTGCGCGCCACGGTGCGCGGATCGAGCCCCCGGTCGCGCGAGAGCCACCTCATGTGCTCGGCGAGCTGCTCCATGGTCGCCTGGCCCGCATCGCGCACGCCTGCCGCAGCGAGCCATGCGCACAGCTCCGAAAGGTCGCGCTCGTACGCCTCGATCGTCAGCGGCGCAAGACCGCACTCGATCGTGCAGAAGGCGAGGAACGCCTTACGCCGACGGTCGGATTCGGAGGGGGCGTCCATCGGCGGTCGGCATCGTCACAGGAGGCGCGCCGCGGTCACGCAGGAGCGAGGACATGGCGGCCAGCGGCCCGCGGGGCGGTGTCGTGCCGCGCGCCGGTCCATCGATCCCGGCATTGGCTCGGAACCGCAGCTCCATGTTGATCCGGTGGAAGGTGGCGCAGCCGTGATGCCCGCCGCAGCAGACGCCAAACGCGTCCTCGACCCCGGAGAGCGTGAAGCGCGCGCTGCAGCGCGGGTCATTGAGGTCGATGTGCGGGCAGACCGAGTCATCCGCCGGCACGGACGCTCCAGTGCCGGGCGCATTCGATGATGGGTCGGATGACGGGTCTGTCATGAGGCGCACCGCGGTCCCTGCGGATTCAGCACTCTATCGGGAGGATCGGCTTGCGCGTCGCCCCCGCTGCACAATCCACACGCCGCTACTCCCAGGGACGCAGCCCGCTCGCGCCCGGCTCGCCCTTGGCGGGTCCGTGACCGGGATGCACCTCTGCGCCAGACTCGCGCGGCGCGCGCGCGAGCCGCACCGCAAGCCGCATGGCCTCGATCATCGCGCCGGCGTCCGCACGGCCCTGTCCTGCAATGCCGAATGCGGTGCCATGGTCTGGGCTTGTGCGCACGACCGGCAGGCCCAGCGTCGTGTTCACCGCGCTGTCGAAGGCGACCAGCTTCACCGGGATCAGCCCCTGATCGTGGTACATCGCGACGACGAGGTCAAAGCGGCCCGCCAGCGCGTCGCGGAAGATCGTGTCACCGGGGAAGGGACCTTGCGCGTCGATGCCGGAGCCGCGCGCCATCGCGATCGCAGGCTCTATGAGGCGAGTTTCCTCGTCGCCGAACAGGCCCTGCTCGCCAGCGTGCGGATTCAGGCCGCACACGGCGATGCGGGGGCTCTCGATGCCCAGGTCGCGGCAGAGGCGGTGGCCCAGGTCGATGGGGTCGAAGACGCGCCCGATCGTCAGCACATCGCGGATGGACATCAGCGGAAGGTGGGTGGTGGCAAGCGTGACGCGCAGCTTGGGCGCCACGAACGCCATGCAGCAGCGCTTGGCGCGCGTGCGGAAGGCGAAGAGCTCCGTGTGGCCCGGCCACTTGTAGCCCGCCATCGACCACGACTCCTTCGAGATCGGGGCCGTGACCACCGCGTCGATGCGGCGAGGGTCGCCAGCCGGGCGCATCGCATCGGTGATCGCCTCCTCGACGAACGCCTTGCTCGCGAAGCCGCCCGCCTTGCAGGGCTCGTGCCGCGCGTGCACCAGCGCATCAGGCATGTCGAAGTCCATCACCACGCAGTCGTGATCGAGGCTCTGGCCTGCGCGTGCGGAGCTGTGCGAGACCCGGAACCACTCCGGCGCGACACCTGCCCGGTCGGCCTCCATGTGCAGGAAGCCGTTCATGCCATAGACGATCCAGCGCGCCGAGCCGCGGAGGTGCCGGTCCGAGAGCGCCTTGACGATCACCTCGGGACCGATGCCCATCGGGTCGCCCATCGTGATGCCGATCACCGGGCGCGTGTCGCCGCGGGCCGGCGAGGCGCCAGCGCCAGGATCCTTCGGTGTCGGAGCGTCGCCCACGCACGCATCCTAGGTCTACGACGCGTGCGCGCAGCGCCTGCGGCGCGACGTCACTGCCGGATCAGGATCGTGCTGTTGGGCTCGGTGAGCAGCTCGTAGGTGATGTCGAGCCCGGGCGGGAGCATGCGCACGCATCCCATCGAGTGCTGCTGCCCAATGGACTGCGGGTCGACCGTGCCGTGGATGCCGTATCCCTTGATGCCGCTGTTGGCCTGCTCGACGCCCACAAGACCGATCCACCGCTCGCCAATCGGGTTCTTCGGGTCATCGGGCTGGAAGAACTCGCCGGTGCGCGGATTGCGCCACTCGGGATTGATGAGCTTGCTGCGCGGACGCACCATGTACATGCCTGTGGG
>VERO01000239.1 GCA_018882625.1 Phycisphaerales bacterium
GGGATAAGGTGGGGACATGGCTCCGTCCTCGGCAGCGTGGCAGTGGGGCGCGGGCACCGTGGTGCTGGGTGCGCTGGTCGCTTCCGACGCTCAGGCCCAGGTTCGGGTGATGACCTGGAACATCGCCCGCATGCAGGGCAACGCCGACGCAGTCGGGACAGTCCTCTGGCATGCCAACCGCGATGACCGCCCGGGATGGGCCTCGCCAGTCGACATCATGGTGTTCCAGGAGGTGACGCCGACCGCACGCGCGGCGCTCGAGCCGCTCGTGGCCGCATCGGCGCCGCCCGGCACCACCTACGCGCTCGCCACCTACACCACGAGCACCAGCGAGAACTCCTCGGGCGGGGCGCCGGCGCTCTTCTACCGCACGCAGACCTTCAGCGAGATCGCGTCTGCGCACATGGACCTGGCGACAGGTGCCGGCCGCAACACGGACCGGTGGCTCCTGCAGATGGCGGGCTACACCTCGCCGGCGGCGCGCGCATACGTGTACGGGACGCACCTCAAGGCCTCCACGGGAAGCTCCAACGAGCAGCTCCGACTTGAGGGAGCGCTCACGATGCGCGCGAATGCGGATGCGCTCGGCACCGGAGTCCGGGCGCTGTACGTCGGGGACTTCAATGTCTACAGCCACACCGAGCCTGCATTCCTTGCGATGCTCGCGGCCGGCAACGGGCGTGCGATCGATCCCTTCGGCGCGGGATCGTGGGCCGGCGCATCGAACGCGATCGTGCATACGCAGAGCCCGCGCGACGTCGCCAACGACGGGCTTGTGGGCGGCGGCCTCGACGACCGTTTCGACCTGCTGCTCCCGACAGTGCAGCTCGCCGACGGGACCGGGCTGTCTCTCATCGCAGGCACGTGCAGGACCCTCGGCAACGACGGCAACCACTACCAGCGCGCCATCAACGATGGCGTGAACACCTACTTCCCCGGACAGTCATCGCGATCGTCGCAGCTGGCGAACGCCCTCTTCGCGGCGAGCGATCACCTGCCGGTCATCGCCGACTTCCAGGTGCCCGCACGCCTCAGCGCCTCGCTCGACCAGGTGCCCCCGCGCGTGATCGCTGCAGCGCCGGTCACGGTGAGCGCGCGCATCTCGAACGCCGCCCAGGTCGTCACGCCCTTGGGTGCCGACGGGCTCGAGTTCTCGTTGGCCGCGCTCCAGCACTGCACGGCATCGGGTTCAGGCGTCGCTCCGCTCGCGCCATCGGCGTCGGCCGTGACGGTGACGCTCGCCACCACCACGGCAGGGCAGCGCATCGCTCGGATCGCCGTCAGCAGCTCGTCGGAGGCCGCGGAGCCCGCATCGCTCGAGCTCTCGGCGCCCTTCACGGTGCTGGGCCCGAGCCGGCCAAGCCTCATGTCGGGCACCGAGATCCGCAGCTCGCAGGTCGTTGTGCCGTTCGAGCTCGGCGACATGCCTGTGGACATCGACGTACCCGTGTGGAACTTCAACTTCCAGGCGCTGCAGTCGGCCCTCGACATCGACTCGACCTCCATCGGCGCCTCGCCCGCGAGCGGGGCGGTCAGCGTCATCGCCGGAACCGCGTCGGCGGTCGGTGGCACGCCGGCCACGCTCCGGCTGCGCGTGAATCCTGCTGGTCTTGCGCCAGGCGATGCCGCAGTCCCCGTGACCGTGCGCACCAGCGACGAGAACGTGCCGGGCGAGCGCATCGCCGAGCTCTCGATCACGGTCGTGATCAGCGTGGCCGCATCTGGCCAGCCCGCGGACCTCAACAGCGACGGGACCGTGAACGGAGTTGACCTGGCGATCGTGCTTTCCCAGTGGGGCACCAACGGGCCCGCTGACCTCGACGAGAGCGGCGCCGTGGACGGGATCGACCTTGCATTCCTCCTTGCGCAGTGGACACTGTGAATCCGAACGCGATGCGGCTGTCGAACCCATGGAGCCCGGATGATGCGCCACAGCACCCCCACCGAAGGCCCGACATGCCGATGACCTGTCGCTCATCGAGGACACGCCGTCGCGTGCTGGCGTGCGTCGCGGGACCGTTGCTCGCATGCGCGACCGCCGCGGCGGACACGATCACGCTCAACCCCGCGGCCGACAGCACGCTCATCGAGGACGCCAGCGGCGCCTACTCGGCAGGCGCCTCGTACAACATCTACTCCGGACGCACGGGTAACAACGGTGGCGGCACGCTCAGGCGCGCGCTGATCCGGTTCGACTGCAGCGCGATCCCGCCCGGAAGCACGGTCACGTCGGTGCAGCTGCGCATGTACATGAGCCAAGGCCAGGCTGGCACGCGGGCGCATTCGCTGTACCGCATGAGCGCATCATGGGGGGAGGCAGGCAGCTTCTCCTTCGGCGGCGCGGGAGCTCCAGCTCAGGCCGGCGATGCCACCTGGATCCACCGGTTCTCGCCGGGCACTCCGTGGGCTGCGCCGGGCGGCGACTTCGCGCCCACTCCCAGCGCGACCGCGAACGTCACCGGCATCGCGTGGTACGTCTGGGGATCCACACCCGAGATGGTGGCGGACGTGCAGGGATGGGTGAGCGCGCCCAGCACCAACTTCGGGTGGATGCTGCGCGGCGTGGAGTCGGTGCTCCAGACCGCGAAGCGCTTCGACAGCAGGCAGAGCTCGAATCCCGCCACCAAGCCGCAGCTCATCGTGACCTTCACCCCACCTGTACAGAACCCTGCGGACATCAACGGAGATGGAGTCGTCAACGGGCTCGACCTCACCGCGCTGCTCGCAGCATGGGGAACGTCCGCCGCATCGGCGGACCTTGACGACAGCGGAACGGTGGATGGATTCGACCTGACGCAGCTGCTGGCCGCGTGGACCGGATAGGTCCTGGGAGCCCGCTGGGGGCTCATGAAAGGCCGAGGTGGGATTTGAACCCACGAATAACGGATTTGCAATCCGTCCCCTTAGGCCACTTGGGTACTCGGCCGTGGCGGGCCATATCCTCCCATCCGCGATGCCTCCCGTCAACGAATCCCGACTGCAGTTGATGCAAGTTGGCGGAATGCCGGGTCCGGTCGGTGCGCGACCGAAGGTGTTATCCGCACTCCTGCCCGTGGCGCTTGCGATGCTGAGCGCGTGGCCGAGTGCGCTCGCGCAGACCTCCGATGCGCCGCAGTCTCCGCCGCAGTCGCCACCGCGGCCTCCGGTGGATGTGTCGCGCCCTGCGGGATCGCAGCCGCTCGAGCCCGCCGCCGCAGCGCAGTCGGGACGTTGGCTCGGACCTTCGGCGTTGCAGGAGGCCGCCGAGATCCGCGCATCAGGACTCTTCCTGCCGCCCGTGATCCCCGAGGGCGGATTCCTCATGCGAGCTGTAGGCACGCTCGAGCGCCGCGCAGACCTTGGCGTGTGGGCGATCAGGCTGCGTGACCGCATCAATGGCGCGCCCAACCGGCTCATCACGCTGGCGCCATGCCAGGCACTCGGCGACATGATCGATGCCGCACGTGCCGCGGACGAGGCCGGCGAGACGGCGATCTTCGAGGTCACCGGCCGGATCATGGCCTGGCGCAGCGCGAACTACCTCCTGGTGACCTTCGCAGTGCCCGTCACGTCGCTCGATGCGCCCCGCACCGACAGCGGACCGCTCGTGCCTCCTGGAGCTGCGGTGCGCGCCGAGGCGGATGCACCACCGAGTGCCCCGGTGGGCCCATCGGCCGGTCCTGGTCCGGCAGCGGCACCCGCGCCTCACGCCGATGCAGCCCCCGATCCGGAGAATGTCGCGGCGCAGCTCGAGCGTGCGCTCGATTCGCGCGTGACGACGGTCGCGAAGAGCCCCGATGCCGGGCCCGCTGCGCCCCTCGCCGAGCCGGGATCCGTGCAGCCCTCGCGTGCGGCGCAGCCTGCTGGAAGCGAGCTCTCGGGCGCGATACGCGATCCTTCCGCGAGCGAGCCGATCGGGCCCGATGGGCTTCCGCTGCCTGTCGCGCAAGTCGACAGCGATGCGGTGGAGGCTTCGGGCGAGGGCATCGCCGTCGCC
>VERO01000240.1 GCA_018882625.1 Phycisphaerales bacterium
CACGTAGCGGTCGAGCGCCTTCAGCACCTCACCCGGCGGTGCGCCCTCGATCTCGGCGCCGAGGCGCTCGAGCTCTCCGCTGAGCCGGTTGACCGCGAGAGCCGCAGCGAGTCCATGCCCGAACACGTCCACGATGATCACGGAGCGCGAGCCGTCGCTGCTCACGACGGTGTCGCAGAAGTCGCCGCCGATCTCCGATGCGGGCACGAACTTGAAGGTGAAGGGGATGTGCGCCTTCGAGTCCTGGTGCGGGAACATGGACTCGTGGATGAGCCGCGCCTGGCGCAGCTCGCGCCGCAGCGCCAGGAATCCCTCGCCTGCCCGGCGGCTCCGGTAGCGGCGCCGGTGGCGGGTGAGTCGCCAGTACGCGATCAGGGATCCCGGCGCGAGGATCACGGGCAGCGCCAGCGTGCGCACAATCGCGCGCGTCCACCATTCGGCGCTTGAGAGCGGCTCCGCGGCAGCCGCGCCTGCCACTGCAGGTCCGATCGTGTTCGTGCCGGGAAGGTCGCCCGGATTGGCGATCGCCGCTGGGTTGGGCATGCCGCCTGAGGCCTGGATGACCAGCTCCGTTGACGCTGGCCTCAGCACGATGTCGATGACGGCATAGAGCAGGATCAGCGGCAGCATCGGGCGCAGCGACTCGCGCCACGTCCATGGCAGGATGAGGCATGCAGTGAAGTGCCAGAAGAAGAGGCTCGTGAGCGGCGAGAAGTCGCCGCCTCGCGCGGCGACCACGGCCTCGAACCCGGCCTGCACGATGCCGAGGCTCAGGATCATCCAGCTCGCCTCGCGCACCGCATCGGCGCGCGTCTCGACCTGCTTGCGCTTGACGATGCCGTACCACAGCGCGATGCACAGCATCGCCGTGATCGACACCATGCCTACCCACACGGCGGGTCCGCCGAAGGCGTCCACCAGGCTGCGTACGTCCTCAGGCCACTCGGCCTTGGGCCCGAACACGCCGGCGTGCGCGCCGACGAGCATGAGCAGCACGGGAGCCGAGAACAGGACCTGCCACGTGCCGTAGAGGGCGCATAGCCAGCCGAAGCGCTTGCGGAACCAGCGCTCGAGCTCGAGGTCGTACTCACGACCGAGGAGCGATGAATCGCGCTCGAGTTCCTCTAGTGCCACGGGGCGGAAGCCTATGCCCGGCTCGACGCCGTCAGCGCCTCAATCCGGGGCACATGTCACGCCCGGTCCTGAGGCGCTCACTGCTTGGCCAGGACCTCGTCCTTGAGCCTGTCGGGCATGATGCGGTAGGTCAGCGGCTCCATGGCGCTGGAGGCGCGTCCCTGCGTCATCGACCGGAGGCTGGTCGTGTAGCCGAACAGCTCCGACAGCGGCACCTCGCAGTGCAGCACGCGGGTGACGCCGCGCATCTCGCTGTCGACGATCTGGCCGCGGCGGCTCGCGATGTCGCCCGACACGTTGCCGAAGAACTCGTCCGGCGTCGTGACCACGAGCTTCATGATCGGCTCGAGCAGCGCCGGCTTGGCGCGCGTGCACGCCTCGCGGAAGGCGAGGGCGCCAGCCTGCTCGAAGGCGATCTGGCTCGAGTCGACGTCGTGGTACGAGCCGAAGACGAGCTCGACCTTGACGTTGATGACGGGGTAGCCGCCGAGGATGCCGCTCGCAGCCGCCTGGCGCACGCCGTACTCGACGCTCGGGATGAACTCGCGCGGGATCACGCCGCCGGTGACGCTGTCCTCGAAGACGATGCCGTCCTTCATGACCAGCTCCTGCGCCTCAGCCTCCTCCTTGGTGATGGGGGAGACGCTGACGACGGCGTCGCCGTACTGGCCGCGGCCGCCGGTCTGCTTCTTGAAGAGGCCGCGCACGTCCTTCGCGGTGCCGACGATCGTCTCGCGGTACGCGACGCGCGGCTTGCCGACGTTGACGCCGATCTTCATGTCGCGGGTGAGCTTGTTCTTGATGATCTCGAGGTGCAGCTCGCCCATGCCCGAGATGATCGTCTCGCCCGTCTCCTCGTTGTAGTTGGAGCGGAACGAGGGATCCTCGCGGCGGATCGTGGTGAGCGCCTCGCCAAGCTTTTTCTTGTCGTCGGCGGTGACGGGCTCGATCGACATCGAGATCACGGGCTCCGGGAAGACCATGCGCTCGAGGATGATCGGGTTGTCGGGGTCGCACAGGGTGTCGCCCGTGAAGGAGTCCTTCAGGCCGACGACTGCGACGATCTGGCCCGCGCCGGTCGTGTCGAGCGCGGTGCGGTCCTTCGAGTGCATCTCGTAGAGGCGGCTGACGTTCTCGCGCTTGCCGTTGCCGGGGTTGAGCACGCGCGAGCCCTTGTCGAGCTTGCCGGAGTAGATGCGCAGGTAGGTCAGGTTGCCCGCGATGTCGGACACGACCTTGAAGACCAGCGCGGAGAAGGGCGCATCCTCGGAGTGGGGACGCGAGAGCTTCTTGGAGGTCTCCTTGGGATCCACGCCCTCGACGTCCTCGCGCTCGTTGGGGCAGGGGAGGTAGTCGATCGCGGCATCGAGGATCTTCTGCACGCCGACGCGCTTGAGCGCGGCGCCGCAGAGCACGGGGAAGCAGCGCAGGCCGATGGTGCCCTTGCGCAGCGCGGCCTTCATCTCGTCGACCGTGAGCGAGCTCGGGTCGGAGAGGTACTTCTCGGTGAGCGCATCGTCGAGCTCGGCGATCTTCTCGACCATGATCGTGCGCCACTTCTCGGCCTCGTCCTGGAACTCCTCGGGGATCTCGCCCTCGGTGATCGTGCGGCCATCGTCCTCGGTGCTCCAGTACATCGCCTTCATGCGCATCAGGTCGATGACGCCCTTGAGGTCGTTGCCGAAGCCCATCGGGCACTGGATCGGGATCGCGTTCGCGCCGAGTCGGGTCAGGATCGACCCGAACGAGAAGTCGAAGTCGGCGCCGAGCTTGTCCATCTTGTTGATGAAGCACAGGCGCGGCACGCGGTAGCGCTCCGCCTGGCGCCACACGGTCTCGCTCTGCGCCTCGACGCCCTCCTTGCCGTCAAACACCGCGCACGCGCCGTCAAGCACGCGCAGCGAGCGCTCCACCTCGATGGTGAAGTCGACGTGGCCCGGGGTGTCGATGAGGTTGATCTTGTACTCCTTGCCGTTGTAGTCCCACGGGCAGCTGGTGGCCGCCGACTGGATCGTGATGCCGCGCTCCTGCTCCTCTTGCAGCGAGTCCATGGTCGCGGTGCCCTCGTGCACCTCGCCCATGCGGTGGATCTTGCCTGTGTAGAAGAGGATGCGCTCGGAGACCGTGGTCTTGCCAGCGTCGATGTGCGCGCAGATGCCGATGTTTCGGACGAAGTTGAGGTCGGTGGCCATGGGTGTTTCCGGGGTTATCTGCCCGTTCGGGGCGAATCGAGGAGGGTAGCGCGTACGCGGGCGTGGGTCAATGGTTGCGGCCACGTGAACCGGACCTGAACTGGCGAAAAAGGGTGGGATCTGCCGGGGGGTCGGATCTGGGCCGCTAGGGTCGCCGCCATGGTTTGCGCGCATCTGCGTCTTGCAGCAGTTCGGGTTGGTGGAGAGGGACCGCAGGTCCCGAGCATGGTGCGAGTCGAAGCCTGCAGATCGCGGTCTGGCGACATGGAAGTCTGGCTCGATCGCCGGGCCGCATCGCTGCGGTCGGTGGCCGTCGAGTCTGACGCGCTGCTGGGCTATGCGCTGCTGCCCTGGTGCGATGTCACCCTCTGGAGCGTGGCGCGGTCGAGCGATGGCCCGGACTGGCGCTGCGCCACGAGTGCGGCACGCAGCCCGGCGCATGATGGGGCTCCCGCGGGCGCGTACCTGGCCCTCGATCTGGCACACATCGATGGCGCCCTCGCCTATGTCGAAAGGCTCCCTGTAGAGAGGTCGCTCGTGGCCAAGGCGTGGCGCTGGCGTTGGTCGAGCGCCGCATGGCACTGCGGGTTTGGCGGGAAGCCAGCGGCGCTCGCACCCGAATGGGGCGGTCCACTGCGCCG
>VERO01000241.1 GCA_018882625.1 Phycisphaerales bacterium
GCGCCGCAGAAGTGGGTCCGCTTGAGCATGTGGTCCTCGGGGGGCGGCGGATCGTATCTGCCGCCGCTAGCCTGCGCGCAATGCATGCGTCGAGGCAGGATGCCCCGCGGACAGTCCTCTTCACGGCGTTCGAGCCTTCAGGGGATGCGCACGCCGCACCGGTCATCAGGTCGATCCGCGAGCGCAAGCCGCACTGGCGCGTGGTGGCGCTCGGCGGGCGTCGCATGGCGGCTGCGGGCGCGGAACTGCTTGTCCGGACCGCCGACGACGGATCGATGGTCATCCCCGCCTGGAGCAAGGTGCAGGCGGTGCGCCGTGCCGCCGCATTCGTGACCGACTGGGTGGCACAGCATCCCGTGTCCGTGCACGTGCCAGTCGACTCGCCCGCGGCAAACTTCCCGATCTGCGCGCGCACCCGTGCGGCGGGGGCGAAGATCGTGCACCTCGTGGCGCCTCAGCTCTGGGCATGGGCGCCCTGGCGCATCCACAAGCTGCGCCGCCTCACCGATCACGTGTGCTGCCTGCTGCCGTTCGAGCAGGAGTGGTTCCGGTCGCGCGGCGTGCCCGCCACCTTCGTGGGCCACCCGGTCATCAACCGCGGGCCGTCGCACGACCCTGAGGCGCCGCCCACGCTCGGGCTCCTGCCCGAGGGTTCGCCTCGCGTGCTGCTGCTTCCCGGCTCGAGGCAGTCGGAGGTGGACCGCAACTCCAGGCTGCTGGTGCGCGCATTCGGTGCGGTCCGTGACGCGTGTCCGGAGGCCGTGGCGCTTGTCGTGGCCGCGAGCGCCGACGCGGCGGCGCGCTTCGCGCGCAGGGTGCCGCAGATGCCCGAGCGCATGGCGATGGCGACGGGCGCCATCGACGCGGGAGTGGCCTGGTGCGACATGGCGGTGGCGGTGTCGGGCACGGTGACGCTCGACGTGGCGCGTCAGCGCAAGCCGATGGTGGGCATCTACCGCACAGGACTGGTGTCCTGGCTCGGTTCGCATGTGATCCTCAAGGCGCCCAACCGCCTGCTGCCCAACGTGCTCGCCGGGCGTCGCATCGTGCCTGAGTTCGTTCCCTGCTGGCGCGGACTCGGAGTGGCCCGCGCCGTACGTGCCCTCGCGACCGGCAAGGATGCGCGCGACGCGCAGTGGAGAGAACTCGATGCGGTGATGCGCACCTTCGACGGCCACGACCCCGCGGCGGAGTCGACACGCATCATCATCGCCCACGCCGAGTCCGGCTGATTCGACCTATATTCCGCACCACACCGCAGGCACCACGCCTCGCGGCCAAAACTCGCCCTACGGAGACCTCGCGACCATGGACGCCGTCAACAGCTTCCTCGATGCCGTCAACGGCGTCCTCTGGCATGACACCGTCCTCTACGTGGTGCTTGGGGTGGGCATCCTGTTCACCTTCTGGAGCGGCTTCTCGCAGTACCGGGCCCTGACGCATGGCGTCGCCGTCATTCGTGGGAAGTATGACCGCAAGGGAGATCCAGGCGCCATCAACCACTTCCAGGCGCTCTCGACGGCTCTCTCGGGAACGGTCGGCCTAGGAAACATCGCGGGAGTGTCGGTGGCGGTGTCGCTCGGCGGTCCCGGTGCGGTGCTGTGGATGTGGGTGGTGGGACTGGTGGGCATGGCCCTCAAGCTCACCGAGGTGACGCAGGCGATGATGTTCCGTGACCTGTCGGACCCCGAGAACCCCAAGGGCGGCGCGATGTGGGTGTGCCGCAACGGGTTCGCGAAGATTGCGCCTGGACTTGCGCCGCTGGGGACGCTGCTCGGCGTGATCTTCTGCATCACGGTGCTCATCTCAACCATCACCGGCGGCAACATGTTCCAGGCTTGGAACGTGGCCAAGATCACGCAGACGTATGCGCCAAGCTTCCCGCAGGTCGCGTGCGGCATCATCATGACTGTGGTCGTCGGCCTGGTCATCATCGGCGGCATCAAGCGCATCGGCTCGGTCACCGGTCGCCTGGTGCCACTCATGTGCTGCATCTACCTGCTCGGCGCGCTGGTGGTGCTGGCGATGAAGATCGACCAGATCCCGGCGATGCTCATGCTCATCGTGCGCAGCGGCCTGCCCGAATGGCTCGGCGGCACGAGCGCGAACCCGGAGGGCGCGTTCCTTGGCGGCACCTTCGGGTACGCGTTCCTGTGGGGCATGAAGCGCGCGCTGTTCTCCAACGAGGCCGGCCAGGGATCCGCGCCGATGGCCCACGCCGCGGCGAAGACCGACGAGCCCGTGCGTGAAGGCGTGGTGGCGGGGCTCGAGCCCTTCATCGACACGCTTGTGGTGTGCACGATCACTGCGCTCGTGGTGATCAGCACCGGAGCCTGGAACCGCTCTGCGGCTGCCACGTTCCCCGAGGTGCCGAACATGGTTGCGGCCACTGACCCATCCGGCTCTCCGGTGATCGGCACCTGGGTGCCCGCGCTCACGGCGCTCCCGGCGAAGCCAGCCTCCGAGGCGCGCGTCAGCAACGTGTGGCGCGAGAACGACGGCCTGTTCATTCTGGTGAAGTCCGACGTGCAGCCGACGACCGGGCGGGATTTGCACAAGGTGCTCGGGACGGTGACGCGCGGCGACGGTGACTCGCTCGTCATCGCATGGCAACCCTTCAAGGCAGCGAACGCACCCGTGGTGGCCGGGCCCGAGATCCACCTCAACCTTCCCGGGTCATCTCTCGCGGGCTACGCGTTCGACCGCGCGGTGCCTGGGCTGGGCATGTGGGTCGTGACGCTGGCCGCGTGGCTCTTTGCGGTGAGCACGATCATCTCGTGGAGCTACTACGGCGAGCAGGCGTGCATGTTCCTCTTCGGGAGCCGGTCGATCGTCGCGTACAAGGTGATCTACTGCCTGGCGATCCTGCTCTCCACCATCCCAGGGCTGGTCGAGACGGACGCCGAGCTGGACTCGTTCACCGCGCTCGGCACCGGAGTGATGCTCTGGGCCAACATCCCGATCATGCTCATCTTCGGTCCCGCGGCGATGCGCGCCTACCGCGACTACATCCGAAGGCTCGATGCGGGCGAGATGAAGGGCCACGCGCTGCCCCCGATCACCGAGGTGGTCGAGGGCAAGGACGTCCGCTAGGGTCACCACTCCTCGAGCGCGCAGAGATGGATCTCGGCGCGCTCGCGGCGTGGCGGGAGGTCGCCGAGCTCGTCGGGACGCTCGTCGAACGCGACACGGTCCACCGAGAAGAAGCCGTCGAAGGCCCATCCCGCGTGGTGCTCCGCGATGTGCCGCTGCACCAGCTCCTCGACCTCCGAGAGGCTCGACGCGGTGGCCCACAGGGTGACGTACGCGCCGGCGGTGCGCCGCCCCTCGCGCACCGCCATCGCGATGGCGGTCCACAGCACATGGCCGAGCGGCCTGCCGCGCTCGTCGACGTTCTGGTCCGGGTCGATGTTGAGCTCGAGCGCCCACTCCTCGCGCAGCTGCAGCAGCACCTCGTCGAGGTCGGGGCTCTGCTCGTCCTCGATCAGCAGGACCTCGCGCAGCGTCGACGGCGGTGTCGTCGAGCGCTCAAGCGCGTCGGGCCACGTCTCCATGACCTCCCGAAGACCGTGTCGCAGCAGCAGCCGCTCCACCTCGCGGCGCATGGCGATGGGCACGCTGATGCACAGCCCCTTCCACGAGTCGACGAAGACCTCGATGAAGGGATCCTCGGCGTTGGCGCCAGCGCCGATCGACGCATCCTCGAGAAGCACGTCCTCGAAGTGCCTCCACGCCGCGAGAAACTCGTCCACGGGAACGGCGTCCGCGCCGAGGTAGACGTCGAGCGACCTGTAGGCGTCGCGTGAGCCCACCTCCACGATGGGCACCACCTCGTCGGGCAGCAGGGTGAACGCATCGCGCAGGATCGGCCGCAGCCGGTCGTGGCTCACCACCACATGGAAGGCGTAGGTGTCCGGGTCGCCTTCCTCGCCAGGCGTGTAGGTCAGCGTGTAGCCCTGCACC
>VERO01000019.1 GCA_018882625.1 Phycisphaerales bacterium
CCCCCGCCCCCGCGCCCGCGCCCGCCCCCGCACCCGCTCCCGCTCCCGCCCCCGCGCCCGCACCCGCGCCCGCCCCCACGCCCGCGCCCGCACCCACGCCCGCGCCCGCCCCCACGCCCACACCCGCTCCCGCGCCGGCGGTTCCCGCACCGCCACCGCTTCCCTCGCCCCCGCCCGCCGAGCCGCCACCGTCGAGCTTGGCATCGCCGGGCGCCGTTGCCGGTCCGGCACAGCAGCAGGGCACCGTGCCCCCCATCGACGTCGACACGCTTGCGCCCGTCAAGGTGGTCGACAACGCCGTCGTGGAACCCGCCACACAGGTCCGGCGGGCCCCGATTACCGACCTGAGCAACGAGGGGGATTCCTTCGTCTTTGACGTCAACGCGCAGCAGTGGGTCAGGATCCGTCAGGGGGCTGCGGTACCTCCGGCGGCTGTGAGCGATCCCACGCAGGTTGATTCACTTCCAGGCCTTCCGCTCACGGGTGCCGCGGCCCGTGCTGCCGCTGGGGGCGACCAGTCGGAAGCCCAGAAGGCGGTCGTCGGCAGGACCCGGATCATCGAGCTCGACATGGATCGCATGAACCGGGGTGATGCCCTTCAGAACATCGTGATCCGACCCGGTGACACCGTGTACTGCGAGTTCCCGCCGATCGGCGTCATCTACATTGATGGCGAGGTGGCGAGACCCGGCACTCTTCAGTTCCCCACAGCGGGGCGGCCCACCCTGAGCCGGTTCATCGCAGCTGCTGGTGGCCTGGGTCCGATTGCCATTCCTGAGCGCGTGGATCTCATCCGCCGGCTCCCGGGGGACCGAGAGGCCACGATCCGGGTGAACTTGGCCGCCATTCGCAACCGGACAGAGCCGGACATCTATCTGAAGCGCGACGATCACATTATTATTGGAACTAATTTCTGGGCGACCCCACTGGCGGTGTTTAGGAACGGGTTCCGCGTGACCTACGGATTCGGCTTCCTGCTCGACCGAAACTTCGGAAACGACGTGTTCGGGGCACCGCCGATCAACCTCGCCGGGGAGTGATCCCAGGCGGGTTTGCGATCTCGGGGGCGGTCTTCCGTCGATACAGGGTTTGTTGCTGAACTGGAGTCCAGTCCGCGCGTAACCGATGGTGTTCACCGGAGAACTGTGTCCACCCTTGCTCGACCTGCCCCAGATGCACCGGTCTCGCCGTCGGCCCTCCCGCCATCGGTGACGCTGTCGCCTCGCACGGTCTGGATCGCCGGGGGGGTCCTCGCGGTGGTGTTCGTCGCCGTCTTCACGGACTTCTTCCTGAAGCAGGTCCGGTTCGCGATCAACATGCCCAGCGACTGGGGCCACACGCTCGTGGTCCCGGGGGTGGTGGCGTACTTCATCTGGCTGAGGAGGGAGGAGCTGAAGTCGACGGAGTTCCGGCCCTGCTGGTGGGGTCTCGCCATCATTGGGCTTGGGATGGGCTGGTACTCGCTGTGCGTGTTCGGGCCCCGCCCCCTGTTCCACCACAACCTCCTCGGGGTCGGGGTGTTCGTGACGCTCTTCGGGGTGGTGCTGCTCCTGCTCGGTACGGCCGCCATGCGGTGGCTGTGGTTCCCGATCGCGTACCTGGCGATCTTCTCGCAGGCCATCTCGGAGGTCGTGCTGAACCGAGTGACGTTCCAGCTGCAGGACCTTGCTGCCGCGGGCGCATACCTGCTGCTGGCGACCTTCGGCATGGAAGTCGATCGCAGCGGCAACACGCTCACCGTGTGGAGCGATGGAGTCCCGCATCCGCTGAATGTGGCTGAGGCCTGCTCCGGCATGCGCATGCTCGTGGCGTTCCTGGCGCTCGGCACCTACTTCGCCTACGTGAACCTTCAGCTCACCTGGCAGCGGATCGCGCTGGTGCTGTGTGCCGTGCCGGTGGCACTGGCCGTCAATGTGCTGCGCGTCACGTCGCTTGGCATCCTGTCGCTGTTCGACACGAACCTGGCCCAGGGAGAGTTCCACCACTTCGTGGGGGTGCTGTGGCTCCTCCCAGGGCTCGCGATGTTCCTGGGCGTCGTGTGGATCCTGCGGCGCATGGTGGTCGATGACACTGGAGATCACTCGCCGTGACCGTCGCCCGTGGAGTCCGCGCGGCGTACTGGATCGCGATCGCGATGCTGCTGCTGTCGGCGCTCGGCTTCCGCGCAGGGGTTGTCGCGCTCGATCTGTACCTGAGAAAGGAGCCTGTGCCGCTGCGCAGGGCGCTGTCCACCGTGCCGCCCCAGCTCGGTCAGTGGAAGCAGGTCGGTCCCGACGGGGTGTTCAGCGCCGAGATCATCGAGTCGCTGGGCACGGAGCAGTACCTCGACCGCAACTATGCGCTCGATGGCGACCCATCCAAGGGCACCCTCTCGCTGCATGTCGCCTACTACACGGGCATGATCGATGCCGTCCCCCACGTGCCCGAACGGTGCTGGGGTGCCGCAGGACTCATCATGACGGAGCAGCCGAAGGAGATGGCGCTCGCCGTCGACCCGAGCCGGTGGACTGCTGCAGCTGCCGCGAGGCCGCCATCGGGCGAGGAGTACCCCGCGGCCGTCGTGCTCGATCCGGTGACACGGCGTCCCGAGACGGTGCACATGCCGATCGGCGACTACACCGCGTCCGTGACCGAGTTCCAGGATCAGCGCAGCCCGTCCCTGCGGCTTGTCGGGGGCTACTTCTTCATCGCCAACGGCCGCACGACGGCGTCCGCCTATGTCGTGCGCACGTATGCGTTCGACCTGTCGAACCGGTACGCCTACTACTGCAAGGTGCAGGTGTCGGGCACATTCCCCGAAGGCTCCTCGGCGGCGGACTGGTCGGAGCGGGCTGGCGAGCTTGTGACGAGCGCGATGCCCTACATCATGCGCTGCCTTCCCGACTGGCCCGAGTGGGAGTCGGCCGAGGCTCGCTGACGCGATCCAACCCATACCCTCAACCCCAAAGATCACATGGCCACGAAGATCAACCGAAAGTTCCTGACCGTCATCTTCCTCTTCGGGTTCATCGCGCTGGCGGTGGTCGGAGGCATTGCCTACCTGCAGATCTCCGGGGCGCCCGAGCGGAACCGCAACCTCGGCGACATGGCGATGGCAGAGGCGGAGGCTGCGCTGGCCAAGGGCGATGCCGCCGGGGCCAAGCGCCAGTTCATGGAGGCCATGGGCCGGTACGGCCGGGCCGTCTCCAAGCGCCCCAACAACGTCGAGTACATCGACCTCATGCGAGGCGCCCTCGAGCGCATCGTGCCCACGTCGGGCAGCGAGGCCAGCGAGCTCTACCAGCGATGGCTCGGCGTGCTCCAGCAGAGGGTGAGGGCGCGTCCCGAGGACAGCGCCGGCCGCATGGACTTCATCAATGCCGCCCGCCAGCGCGCGGAGCTCGTCGAGGCCGCCGAGTCGTGGAAGTTCGTCAGCAGCGTGTGCGACGACGCGCTCGCGGCGCTGGCGCCGGAGGATCCGCTGGTCAAGGTCATTCGGCGGATGCGCGCCGAGGCGGAGATCCGCCGCGACTCGGTGCTCACCGAGGAGGAGCGCGACCAGGCTGAGCGTCAGCTGCGGGAGCTGCTCGACAAGGATCCCTCCGACGGCATCGCGTGGGGCCTGCTGCTCACCAGCATCAATGCCGATGCGACCCGGCTCCAGAGGGCAGGTCGCCAGGCTGATGCGCAGCGCCGCCGCAAGGAGCTCGATGATGCGCTTGCGAAGGCAAAGGCCGCAGCCCCTGGCAGCCCGGAGGTGCTGCTGGCCGAGTACGACGTCCTGCTGTCGCTGCGGTCGCTCAACGATCCCGCGGTCACGCCATCGAGGCTCGTGGAGATGGGAGCGCCGCTCGTGTCAGGCGTAGCCCAGCTCTCGCCGGGCCAGATGCTCGATGTGGCCGAGCGTGTCGCCGCCACCGGGGATCCCGACCTGATCCGCGCGATGGCCCAGGCACTCCGCACATTCTGCGAGCGCAATCCCGATGCGCTCACGCACCTCCGCATGATGGGCGTGCTCGAGTTCGGGGTGGATCGTGAGGGAGCGCGTGCGACGCTCGAGAGCCTGGCTTCGCGGCCCCCGCTGCGCGTATCGCTGATGGGCGCATACCAGGACGAGCTGCGCGCGTTCGCGATGGAGAGGCTTGGCGACCTTGCCTTCATCGCGTGGGAGGAGGCCCCGGATGACGCCGCCCGCAGCGCGGCCATCGAGAAGCTCAAGGCGACCCGCACCCGGCTGCGCGACATGCTCGGTGAGCGTGGCGGCGAGGCCGCACTGGCGCGTATGGACGCGAAGACCGCATTCGCGGAGCGCAAGTGGGTCGAGGCGAGCGCGAAGATCGATGAGGTGCTGGCAAACCAGCCCGTCACGCCGCCGGAGTTCTACCTGATCGCGGCGCAGGTCCTTGTCAACAGGGGCGAGTTCGGCACGGCCCTCTCGCGCATCGACCGCGGGCTTGAGGCCTACCCCGGGAGCGTCCCGATGCTGGCCGTGCGCGGCGAGATCCTGATCCGTCTCGGCCGCATCCCCGATGCGGAGCGCACCATCGCCGCCATACGGGCCGTTGACGCGACCAGCCCGGCCGCGAGTGGGCTCGAGCAGATGATTGACGGTCTCAGGACCGGTGCGGCGGGCAGTGACCAGGTCGGCGAGATGCTCGGTCGCGCGGAGGCGCTCTATGCCGAGGGCAAGCTCGAGGACGCTCTGCGCATGATCGAGCAGGCGCTTCCTTCAGGCCAGGCGGACATCCGGCTGCACCGCGCCAAGTCGCAGGTCCTGCTCGCGCTCCAGCGCAACGACGAGGCGAAGCAGGCGATCGAGGTCGGGCTGGCGGTGCTTCCCGGCGACGAGAACCTCGTTCGACTCCGCGCGATCGCCGCCGGCGGATCGCCGCTTGAGCGCCTTGAGCGCGTGGTGGCCGACCTTCCTGCTGACGAGAAGGTTCGCGCCACCCGGAGAGTCCTGCTGCTGTCGCAGCTCCGCCAGGCCAACCGCAACGCCGTGGCCAGCGCAGCTCCAGACGCGAAGGCCAAGGCGGAGTCGGAACTCGCGCAGGTCGAGGCGGCATTCGCTGACGCACGCGCCAAGCTGGCCCAGTTGTCGCCTGGCGACCCAGTGATCTTCGAGTTGGCCTTCAACGAGGCGATTGAGTCTGGCGACATGGCCGCCGCCGAGACTGCGGCAGCCAACGCGGAGTCGTCCTGCTCGGACCGCTCGATGGGCGCCGTGCTCCGGGGACGTCTCGCGCTTGAGCGTGGCGATTGGCCCTTGGCGGTGACCGAGCTCGAGCGCGCCCGATCGACGCGCGGGGCTCCCGCAGCGGTGTCAAGGCTTCTTGGCATGGCGCGCGAGCGGTCCGGTGATGTGGCTGGCGCGCTGGAGGCGTTTGCGGAGGCCTACCAGAGGCAGCCGAGCGACACGATGAACGTGCGGCTCTACGGGAGCCTTCTGGCGCGGGCGGGGGACACCGCCAGGGCGCTGGACATGCTCCGAAGCGCGGCCGCCGCGAACCCAGAGGAGCTTCCGCTCATCAATGCATGGCTTGAGCTGGAGTCGCAGTTCGGATCCCGCGCGGGCGCGCTCGAGCAGAGGCGCCGGCTCATGCGCGAGCGCCCGTCGGACCGGGACAACGCGCTGCGGCTGGCCGTGATGCTCGTTGAGCTCGAGCCCACCGTGGACATGCTCGTCGACGAGTCCGGCCGCCCGCGCTACACGCGTGAGCAGTTCGATGCCCTTGCCCCGGAGCGCCGCAGGGACGAGATCGCGAATGTGCGAAGCAGGAATGCGCGCGAAGGCATGGAGATCGCGCAGCGGCTCATTGCCCTCAACCCCAAGGACCGCGACACGCCGCTGGCCATCGCACGCGCCTTGCGGCGCGTGGGAGACCAGGTGGGCGGCGCGAAGCTGCTCCGGGAGTCGGTCACGGCCAATGCGGGTCCGCAGGAGTGGATCCGCTGGTGCGACCTTGCCGTGTACTTCCTCGAGTCCGATGCGATCGAGGCGGCTGAGGAGGCCTTTGCCCGAGCCCGCTCGATGCAGCCTGCCGAGGGCATGCCCGCGAACCGCTTCGAGGGTCAGGTGTGGTTCCAGCGGGGACAGTGGGATCGCGCGCGCAAGGCGATCGAGCCGGTGCATGCCGCGAAGCCAGCTCCAGAGACTGCCCGCAATCTTGCGGAGATCCTGGTGAAGCTTGGCGAATTCGACCTCGCCCGCCAGACGCTGTCCACGCTCGACACCACGAAGCTCTCGCGACGGGACCAGTTCACCGACTCGATGCTTGCCGCCGTGATCGCCGAAGGCTCTGCCGCGAAGGCGTATGTGGCGGGCGACATCGCGAAGGGCGACGCGGAGTCGAGGGCCCTTGCGGAGGCGCTGGACAAGTCGATTGCCCTTGAGCCTGGCGATGCGAGGCCATGGATCGTCCGCGCCGGCGCAAGCCACGCGCGGTACCAGCGCACTGGCGATTCGGCAGCCCTCGAGCAGGCCCGCACTGAGGCTGACCGCGCCTTCGAGCTGCAGCCGACGGCTTGGGCCAGCGTGCGGCAGCGCTGCACCGTCATGGTCGACCAGGGAGACCTTCGCGGCGCGATCGAGACCGTTCGGAAGTTCGTCAACGCCTTCCCGAGGCTCGAGGATGGCCGGCGCGCGCTCATGACCTACCTCCTCATCGCCGGTGATACGGGGAACGCCCTTGCCGTGGTGGAGGAGGCGATCCGAATCGAGCCGAGGAACCGCGCGTGGTACGAGATGCTCTCGGGTGCCCAGATTTCGGCGGGCAAGCCGCTCGACGCGGCACGAACCCTCGAGCGCGGATTCGAGGCCACGAGCGAGGTCGACCTGCTCAACAGGGCGATCGGCATCCGCCAGTCGGCATCGCCGCCCGACAACGCAGGCATCCTCGCGGCAATCGCGGCAGCGCCGACAGATGTCGCGCAGACCCCCTACCTGCGGCTCGTGCAGGCGGCAGCATCCGCAGCTGAGGCGAAGTCGCGCGTGTCGCGCGACGGGGCGCTCGCGACGCTGCGCGAGCTTCGGTCCCTCGTCGGGCCATCGCTGGGCGTGGAGGGGGACCGCATCTGGACCGAGTGCGCCCGTACGGCCTTCCCCGCGGACAAGCCCGATGAACTTGAGCGCTACATCTTCGATGCATTTGGCGGCAACCCGCCCGCGACGGCGATCGCGGTCGTCGCGGAGGGCTACGGCCGCACGGGCGCGGCTGGGGCCGGCAAGGCAGAGTCGCTCGCGAAGATGGCCGTCGATGCCGCCAAGGATCCGCCGACCCGCGCCGCAGCGCTTGTCCTCCAGAGCCGGCTGCTCTACCAGAACGGCAAGCCGATCGAGTCGGCGGACGCACTTGCGCAGGCCGTGGAGGCTGCCCCGAGCGACTTCGCAGCGCTCAACAACCTGGCGTACCTCCAGGTGACCGAGCTCAACCAGGTTGCGGAGGGAGTCAGGAACGCCAGGCGTGCAGTCGCCCTTGCGCCCGATTCGCCCGACATCCTCGACACGCTCGGCCTGGCGCTGACCCGTTCGGGCGAGCACTCGGAGGCCGTCGTGATGCTCTCGCGTGCAGCCAGCATCCAGTCCAGCAACGCGACCCTGCTTCACCTCGCCGAGGCGCAGATCGGCAAGGGCGACATGGCTGCAGCCCGCCGCTCGATCGAGCGCGTGCAGGCCTCGCGCCCAACGCCCGAGGAGTCGGATAGGGCCGGCAAACTACTCTCACGGATCGGCAGCAGCCCGGCTGGATCCTGAGCACCGCGGAGCACGCACCATGTCCTCGTCCCAAGCACAGCCCCCTTCCGCATCACCAGCACCCGGCCGGCCCGCCTCCGGACCGCGCGCGGCCTCGCGGTCTGCGCCATCGATCGATCCGTTGCGCGTCGTGCGGCAGCACTGGCTTGCGTTCAGCGTGTGGCTGGCCGCGGGCGTGGTGTTCGGCGTGACGGTCCACTTCGCGGCGGTGTTCCTGTACCCGCTCTACACGTCGTTCGTGGCGTTCGAGCTGAGGCCGCAGCTGGCGCAGGCCACCGAGATCGTGGGCCAGGACGTGACCCAGGAGGAGACCGTGGCGCGGCTTGCGCAGACGGAGGTCGAGCGCATGCGCAGCCGGGAAGTGCTGCTCCGCGCGGTCGAGAAGAGGGACGTCAGGAACACGGAGTGGGCCAAGCAGTACCTCGACGATGACGGGCGCTTCATCGTCGACGAGGCGGTCGAGGACCTCGAGGAGGAGCTGCGCGCTGGACACCAGCGCGGAACGAACCTCTTCCGGCTGAACTGGTCTGCTCATGTCGCGGCAGACGTGCCGGTGGTGCTCAACACGATCTCGACGGTGTACCTCGAGTCGAGGCGCACGACGGAGGATGCCCGCTACAACCAGACGAAGGGCGTCTTCACCCGGCAGCGCGACTCGCTGGACGACCAGATCCTGAAGCTCAAGGACGACATCAGGCGCCAGATCATCGAGAAGAGGCTTCCCGCATTCGAGGAGAACGCGATGCAGTCTCAGCGCGCGCTCGAGGAGATCGGCAAGCGGATCACGGAGGCGCGCCAGGAGAAGTCGCTCGAGGAGTCGCGCCGCACGCAGACGGACGCGAAGCTCAAGGGCCAGCTCGAGCCGTCCGAGGAGGACATCAGGCGCGCGGAGCAGGATCCGGCGATGATGCAGCTCAACCGCGACATCAACGACCTGCAGATCCGCCGTGACATGCTGCGCAACCGATTCGGCCCGGACCATCCGGAATCGACCGCGGCTGAGCATGTGCTCTCCGCAGCGAAGGAGCAGCGCGCCTCCGCGCTGAGCGAGCTCATCAGGCGTGACCTGATGGCGATGTTCAAGTCGACGAGCGATTCCGTCCAGGGGCTCGAGAAGCTCCTGCAGGACATGGCCACCGACTTCGCTGACGAGTCGCGTCGCATCGAGGCGATGGCCGCCGAGGTGGCGGAGCTGGAGACGATGAAGGAGCGGCTCAAGAGCCTTCAGGCGGAGCGTGCCGACGTCAACAAGCTGATCGGCGAGCTCGATCTCGTGCGCGTGCGCGAGGATGCCCGGCGGGTGGAAGTCGTGCAGCCGGCCATCACACCGCGCGAGATGAGCTTCCCGAAGCCGCAGATCGTGATCCCTGGAGTCGCACTGCTGACGCTTGCGATCGCCGTGGCGCTCGTCTTCGCCCGCGAGATCCTGGACCAGCGTGTGCGCTACACGAGCGACCTCGCCGGCCTCCAGGGCGCGACGGTCATCGGGATGGTGCCGGAGATCGCCGACGACCCCTCCTCGCCCAAGCGTGCGGAGTTCGTCGTCTCAGAGGCCCCCGCATCCATTCTGGCCGAGAGCATGCGCCACATCGCCTTCGAGGTGCTCAAGCCGATGTCCGAGCGCGGCCTCCGGTCGCTGGCGGTGGTGGCGGCCATGCCTGATTCGGGCACGACCACGCTCATCACGAACCTCGCATCGAGCGCGGCGGCGATGGGCCGGAGGCCCGTGGTGGTGGGCGCGAACTTCAGGCGATCGCGTCTCGAGGACGTGTTTGGCGTCGACCGCAGCGCGCCGGGACTGTCGGATGTGCTTGCGGGACACGCATCGCTCGCCCGCGCAGTGCAGATCGGCGCGGGCGGGATCGCCGTCCTCGGCGCCGGGGCAACTCCTGTCATCGAGCTGCTCTCCAAGGGCGCGCTCGAGCAGGTGCTCTCGGAGCTCAAGTCGTCCTACGACGTGGTGCTGATCGACACGCCTCCGTCGGTCATCGCGGCCGAGACCATGGAGATCGTGGACCACTCGGACGCGACGATCCTCTGCGTGCGCGCGTTCCGCGACCAGCGCGGCCTGGTGGCGCGCCTGGTGGGGCTCATCCTGGCGCACCGCTCCGCGCTGCTCGGCGTGGTCCTCAACCGTCCGCAGCAGACGGCCGGCGGCTACTACAAGCGCAACTTCGAGATGATGGCCAAGTACGCGAAGGATGCGGCCTCAACGGCGGCGCCGGCCCCTGCATCGGCCGTGGCCGCGCCTGCTGGCGGTGCACCGGATGCGTGACGCCAGCGGACGTCGCGCGATGATCACCGGCGGCGCCGGCTTCATCGGCTCGCACCTTGCAGCCGAGGTGGCTGCGTCGGGCACGGATGTGCTCGTGGTGGATGACCTCTCCACGGGGAGCCGCTTGAATGTGGAGATGGCATGCCGCTCCGCCCGGTCAGCCAACCCGTCGTGCGGGAAGATCGAGGTCGTCGAGAGCGACGTGACTGGGGCGCTCGCGGGGATCGACCCGTCGGGGATCGGGTGCATCTACCACCTCGCTGCGGCGGTGGGCGTGCGGCTCGTGGTCGAGGACACGGTGCGCACGATCGAGACCAACGTGCGCGAGACCTCATCGGCGCTCGCCTTCGCGCGCGCCGCAGGCGCACCCGTGCTGGTCGCGTCCACGAGCGAGGTCTACGGGAAGAGCGACCGGCTGCCGTTCAGCGAGGACGATGACGTGACCTACGGGCCGACGACATGCGCCCGCTGGAGCTACGCCATGTCCAAGGCCATCGACGAGAGCCTTGCAGTCGCCCACCACCGCCAGCATGGCGTCCGTGCGGTGATCGTGCGCTTCTTCAACACCATCGGGCCCAGGCAGACCGGGCGCTACGGCATGGTGGTTCCCCGCATGGTGCAGTCGGCGATCTCGGGGCATCCGATCGAGGTGCACGGCGACGGTGAGCAGTGCCGCACCTTCTGCGATGTGCGCGATGTCGTGACGGTGCTGCCGAGGCTGCTGTCGCGGCCCTCCGCAGCGGGCCGGGTGTTCAATGTCGGTCGTGACGAGCGGATCACGATCAATGCGCTGGCGCGGCTGGTGATCGCCGTCACGGGCAGCGCGTCGACGATCGCGCACAGGCCTTACTCGGACGTGTACGGTCCTGGCTTCGAGGACCTGAGGGCTCGGCAGCCGGATCTCCGCAGGATCCGGGCCGAGGTCGGATGGAGCCCGTCGATCCCGCTCGAGAGGACGATCGCGGACATCGCGGCATGGGAGCGCGTGCGGGCCAGTGAGGGGGCATGCGCGGCATGACCGCCCTCGCCGACGCAGCTGGCGTGCAGGTCCCCGTTGCCGTGCCGAGGCTCGAGCCGCTGGCGCCCGGCGTGGCGGGCGGCGATGTGCTCGTGAGCGCCGTGGAGCTGCTCAACATCTTCGTGCCGGTGCTTATCGCAGGATTCGCGGTCACGCTCGTCGCCACGCCCTTCGTGCGTGCGCTTGCGGTGTCATCCGGCATCGTCGATGCCCCTGACCAGTCGCGCAAGCTGCACGGCAGGCCGATCGCGTACCTCGGCGGCGTGGCGATCTTCCTGGGCACGATGGCTGCGGTGGCGGTCAGCTTCATCGCGGCGCACAGCGAGGCGCTCGCCATGATGCCGGTGCCCATCTCGATCCTGGTGGGCATCGTGGCCATCGCGTTCACAGGCCTCGCCGACGACATCTGGAAGCTCGACCCGCGCGTGAAGATCGCAGGGCAGCTCGTCGCGGCGGCTGCGCTGGCATACGAGGAGATCGGCGTCGGCGTGGCCCAGTGCTTCCTGTCGCCGCTGCTGGGGTCGCCGGAGATCGTGTGGCTGACGCTCGGGCCAGTGGTGATCGACAACGCGCAGGTCTACTACTGGGCGGGGACCGCGACGGTCGCGATCTTCGTGATCGGCGGATGCAATTCGGCCAACCTGATCGACGGCCTCGACGGGCTTCTCGCGGGCACGGGGGCGATCATGGCGCTCGGCTTCCTCGCGATCGCGCTGCTGGTGGCCGCCGCGATGCCCGCGAAGGATCCGGAGACCAGCCTCGTTGGCGTGCGTGTGGTGCTGGCGATGGCGCTGCTGGGCGTGTGCCTGGGATTCCTGCCGTGGAACTTCAATCCCGCGACCATATTCCTCGGCGATTGCGGCAGCCTCCTCATCGGCTACCTCTCCGTGGTGACCATACTCACGCTGGGCGAGACCGGAAGCGCGAGCCTCGTCATCGCGGGGCTCATCGTCTTCGCGCTGCCGATCCTTGACACGCTGCTGGCGATCATCCGACGCAAGATCGCCGGGCGGCCGATGAGCAGCGCAGACCACAACCACATCCACCACCAGATCAAGCGCGCGCTCCACACCGTGAAGCTGGCGGTGTTCGCGCTCTACGGGATCACCTTCATGTTCGCTGGGCTGGGCGCAACGGTCGCGGCGGTGACGCTGCTCACGCGCACGCGCGCGCTCGTGATCTTCGCGCTGGCCTTCATGGCCTTCAGCTTCGTCAGCGCAGTGGCCATCAAGATCGCGGCCCTCGGTCGGTGGGATGCGCAGGCCCGAATGGTGCCCGACGGGCAGGCGGATGGCGCGCCGGACGCGCCGTGAGCGGCGAGACGCACGGCCATGTGCCGGTGCTGGGGCCGCAGGTCGTGGAGGCGCTCGCGCCCGCGCCTGGAGAACTGGCCATCGACTGCACGGCAGGCCGGGGCGGGCATGCGGAGCTGATCGCGCGCATGATGGGATCGGGGACGATCGTGCTCAGTGACCTCGACCCCGCCAACCTCGCCTATGCCGCCGAACGCGTCGCGCGCACGGCGCCCGCAGTGAGGACGGTGGCGCTTCAGGGCGATTTCCGCCACCTGGCGCTCCGCATGCGCACGATGGGCCTGCCGCCCGCCAGCGCCGTGCTCGCGGACCTTGGCGTCTCGAGCCTGCACCTGGATGACCCCTCGAGGGGGTTCTCCTTCTCGGCCGATGCGCCGCTGGACATGCGGCTGGACCCCTCGGGTTCCCGGACAGCCGCAGACCTTGTCGGGTCACTGTCCGAGGAGCAGCTCGCCACGGTGATCGGGCACCTGGGGGAGGAACCGCTCGCGAGACGCATCGCACGGAAAGTTGCAGAGTCTCGCGAGGTCGCGCCGATCAAGACGACGGCGCAACTGGCGCTTCTCGTCCGTGAGGCCTATGGCCCCAGGGCGCGCACGTCCAGGCTGCATCCGGCAACCCGCACCTTCATGGCGCTCCGCATCGCCGTCAACGACGAGCTGGGCGCGCTGGAGGGGCTCCTCCTGGCGGTCGCGACAGCGGCCAACGAGGTGGCGCAGGGCAGGACCGGGTGGCTAGCCCCGGACGCGCGGGTGGCGGTGATCTCCTTCCATTCGCTGGAGGACCGCCTCGTGAAGCACTCGTTCGCGGCGCTGGAGAGCAGTGGGCTCGCCAGTCGCCCGGCAAGGAAACCCCTGGTCGCGTCGGACGCGGAGGTCGACGCGAATCCCAGGGCCCGTTCGGCAAAACTGCGGATCGTCCGCCTCGGATCCGCGCAATGTGCTCAGGCACGCAGCAAGGACGCTGCTCCCCATGACCCGTGAACACAAGCTGTCTCTGGTGCTCGGATTCGGACTCCTGCTCTTTGTGGGAATCCTCCTCTCGGACCACTTCTCGGCGGCCCAGCGGCGCGAGCACGCTGACCTGGCCAACTCATCCCCGGCCAGATCCAGCCGCGCGCTGACCGACCCGATCACGATCCAGGCCCTTCCGGCCGCGGTGCGTGTGGCGACCAGCACGGTCGGGCAGTACTCCAGTGACGGATCTCAGGCGGATGGATTGGGGTTGCAACCCTATGTCGGAGCGGCACCTGTTGTGCCCGCCCCGCCAGCCGTGCCAGCCGAGCTGTACACCATCAAGGCCGGCGAGAGCCTCTACAAGATCTGCCAGGCCAAGTATGGCGACGGCTCGCTATGGAAGTCCTTGGCCGAATTCAACAGCAATGTCATTCCGAACCCCACGAAGCTCCGCGCTGGAGTGACGATCCGGCTCCCGGCGGAGTCAGTGCTCCGTGGGGAGGTGCCCCAGGCGGTGCAGCAGGTGCAGTTCGATGTCCCGGGCATGAGCGCCGGCGACAACGCGACGCTCGGGACCCTTCAGCAGCCGGAGCCTGCGGCGCCTGCCACCCGTGAGTACACCGTCCAGAAGGGCGACACGCTCACCACGATCGCATCGAAGAAGCTCGGGTCGAAGTCCAAGTGGAAGCAGATCGCCGACGCCAACCGCGACCGGCTCAATGATCCGCACAACCTCGTGCCCGGCACCGTGATCCGGCTGCCCAACTAGTTCAGCCGCGCGCCCGCGCCGCGGGTGCACTCGGCTGGGGAGGCCCCATTGTTCGCCAAGGTCGTCTCGATCGTGATTGCCCTCGGCCTCACCGCATGCGCGGTCCTGGTGCAGAGGCAGCAGCGGTACGAGCTCGCGAAGGGGATCTCGCAGGCGCACTGGCGAATCCTCCAGCAGGAGCGGGACCTCCTGTCGCTGCGCGAGCAGGTGGCGCGGGCGACGGGCCCGAAGGAGCTGCGGACCCGAGTGGTCAAGCTGGAGAAGGACTGGCGCGCGATCCCGTACCGCAACGAAGATCCCGGCGTGCAGCGCATCGCGCGGCCCGCGGCTGATCCGCCGGATGCGCCGCGGACGGAGCTCGGAGGCTGATGCCCGCACCGATGCCTGACTCGCGGCGCGTGCGCGCGTGGACTGGCGGGGTGCTCATCTGCGTCGGGGCGCTGCTTTCGCTCACCGTGCTGCGTGTGGCGCACCTCAAGCTGCTTCCGCCCCCCGAACTCGACTCCACGCTCGGTTCACGCACATCCACAACGAGGGAGCTCGCCTCGCGAGGGCGGATCCTGGACCGTCGCGGACGTGTCCTCGCGACCACGACAGTCGGACACAAGCTCTTTGCGGACCCCGCGCTCATCTGGGAGCGCGGCTGGACGCGCATCCGCGAGGGGATGGCACGGGATCCGGAGGCGGTCGTCTCGACCGACCCGTTCCAGGAGGTGTCCGGCGCGCTTGGTCAGGCGATCGACATGCCAGCGGGCGCGATCCTCGAGCGTCTTCGCGGGAAGGCGGAGTCGCGCTACATCGTGCTGGATGCCGACCTGAGCGATCACGAGCTCGACGGCGTGCGCACGCTCGGCCTCGAGGGGGTCGGCACGGAGCAGAAGCTTGTGAGGCACTACCCGCATGCGCCGATCGGCTCGCAGCTCGTGGGCCGGACCAACATCGACCAGCAAGGGCTGTCGGGCATGGAGCTGATGCAGGAGAGGGCGCTCGCCCCCGCGACCGGCAAGCTCACCTTCCTGCGCGACGCGAGACGCAACGCGCTCCACATCGACGACGACGCGTACGTGCCCCCGCGACCTGGCCAGGACGTCAGGCTGACCATCGACCTCGTGATCCAGGAGATCGCGGAGCGGCGGCTCGCGAAGGCGGTGAGCCAGTACAACGCGGGCGGCGGGCGCATCGTGGTCGTGGATCCCCAGACAGGCGACGTGCTCGCGATGGCGGACATCCTCCGCAGGAGGTCCGGCTGGGCGGAGGTCACCGAGGACAAGGACCGCGCGAAGGATCCGGCGCTTGGCCGCAACCGCTGCGTCACGGACGCGTACGAGCCCGGCTCGACATTCAAGCCGTTCGTCTGGGCGACGGCGACCGAGCTCGGCATCTACGACCCGTCGACCCGCCTGCCTACTCCCAAGGACGGCCCGTACCGCACCGCGTTCGGCCGCGCAATCCGCGACGTGCACTACTACGGCACGGTCGACTGGACGACGGTGCTCGTCAAGAGCCTCAACAGCGGCATGGCCATGGCGGGCGAGCGCATGAGCGTTGACCAGATGCGCGGCGCAGTCGTTGACCGGTTCGGCTTCGGCCACCGCACGGGCGTGGGCCTGCCGGGCGAGGAGGAGGGCCTGATCACGCCCGCAGACAAGTGGACCAAGTGGACGCAGACCTCCGTGGCGATGGGCCACGAGATCGGCGTGACTCCCGTGCAGATGGCGCGCGCGTTCAGCGCGTTCTGCACCGATGGGTCGATTCCCGCGCTTCGGCTCGTGCTTCCGCAGGACAGCGAGGGCTCGCCGAGCTCCCCTCCGCGCACGCCAGTGCTTCCGGAGCCAGTGGCGCTCGTCGCGCGCGAGGCGATGGAGCGTGTCCTCTCTGAAGGCACGGGACGCAAGGCCCAGAGCGCCACGTACCGCATGTTCGGCAAGTCCGGCACCGCGCAGCTCCCGAAGCCGAAGGGGCAGGGGCGCGGCTACTACGAGGACCGCTACGTGTCGAGCTTCGTGGCCGGCGCGCCGCTCCAGAATCCGCGCCTTGTCGTGCTGTGCGTGATCGACGATCCTGACCGCCGCAAGGGCCACTTCGGCGGTTCGATCGCCGGTCCGGTGGTGCGCGACGTGATGGACGAGTCGCTCAACTACCTCGGGGTGAAGCCAGACCAGCTCGAGGAGCGCCGCAAGGGCATCCTCGCGACCGGCCAGGACCTTCCCGAGAACGCGGCAGCCCCCGTCGAGACGGTCCTCATGCTGAACGAGGATGACGCCGCCGCCGAGGAAGTCGCGCGCTGACGCGCGCTCACGGCATCGGGATCGCGTCGGTCTCGGCCTTGGTGTACGGCATCATGCCGATCACCTCAAGGCGCGCGAAGGCCTGCTCGCCGATCGGCTGGGGAGCCTTGCCCTGCATGGCGCCCGCCTTGCCCGCCTTCTGCGCGGCATCGAGCGCCTCCTGGGACTTCGCGGAGCGCACGATGGCAGGCTTCGCGATGCGCTCGAGCGACTTGCGCATCGGCGCCTGCCATGTGCCGTGGTCGCGGATCATCGCGCTGATCGCCATGCAGGTGTCGAAACCGGCGCTGACCGCCTCGATGTAGGACCGCGACTGCGCAGCATCGAGCGACTCGCCGCGCGACATGCGCGCCTGGAGCAGCGCCTGCGCCTCGAACGAGTCCGCCAGCGCCTTCGAGAGGCTGTCCATCCTCGCAAGGTCGTCGGCGCTGGCCTGGCGCTTGCCGGCCTGGGCTTTCGCCTGCGCTGCCGCGTCGCCACCCGAACTCGAATCGCCGCATCCAGCCAGCGTGATGCAGGTGGCCGCGGCCGCAATCATCCGGGTCAGTGCGCGCATCGCCATCAGAGCCCCAGCAGCATCCGCTCGGGCTTCTCGCAGCACTCCTTGATG
>VERO01000242.1 GCA_018882625.1 Phycisphaerales bacterium
AGGTGAACCAGCTCCAGCGCGACCGCTTCTGGGCCAAGATCACGGACGAGATGGGCGACATGTCGGGCAGGACGCTCGCCTTCTGGGGCGTCGCGTTCAAGCCTCGGACGGACGACATCCGCGAGGCCCCAAGCGTCTCCCTGATGCACAAGGCCATGGCGGCCGGGGCATCCGTGCGGGCCCACGATCCGGTGGCGCTCGAGAACCTCGCCCAGGAGATGCCCACCGTCGCCCGGTTCGAGGACATGTACGACTGCCTCGAGGGGGCGGATGCGCTGGTCATCTGCACCGAGTGGGGCGAGTTCCGGGCGCCCGATTTCAGGCGCATGAAGGGGCTCCTCAAGTCCCCGCTCCTCTTCGACGGGCGCAACCTGTACAGGACCCAGACCGTGGCGCAGCACGGATTTACGTATGTGTCGATCGGCCGGGCGACCGTCCGGCCGGGCGCCTGGCGCAGCCGCTAGCCGGACCGGCAATCCGGAAACGGGCGGGAACCCCGGGGAAAACGCAATTTTGCCGCTCAAAGCGTTGAGAAGTGCCTTGAAAACCCGTAGATTTTGCGCACCGCAGTGTTTGCGGGCGGGAGCGAGACCGGTTTTCTCGAGTGGCTCGATGCGAATGCACACGAGCCGACAATTCAACGAAAGGACAGGAACGGATGCCAACAGCCACCAAGAAGAAGATGACGAAGAAGGCCTACAAGGCGACCGCGGCGTCGACGCGCCGCAGCCGCGGCGCTGTGATCACCGAGATCACGGAGGCCACCGGCCTCAAGCGCTCGCAGGTCAAGGAGGTCTTCGACGTCCTTACGCAGATGATCGCGGCCGACCTCAGCAAGCGCGGCTGTGGCGAGTTCAACTTCATGGGCCTCATGAAGATGAAGACCGTCATCAAGCCCGCCACGAAGGAGCGTCAGGGCAAGAACCCCTTCACCGGTGAGACCATCACCATCAAGGCGAAGCCCGCGTCCCGCAAGGTGCGCGTGCGCGCCCTGAAGACGCTCAACAACATGCTCTGAGCGAAGTCGACCCCGACTTGAATCGTTCGCGCGGCCCCGCCATGTGCGGGGCCGCGCTGCGTTTTGGGATCAGCGCGCCATCGCGGCGCGCAGGCTGCCGCCGCACGCGTCGATACGCATGCGGGCATCGGCGGCACCGCACCCGTGCACGTGCATCACGAGCGCCACCTTCACATGGCCGCCCGCGTCGCGCAGCAGCGCGAAGGCCTGCTCGCGCGAGAGCTCCGGCGCGATCTCGCGCATCACGCGCAGCGCGCGGTCCACCAGCTTGTCGTTGGTCGCGGCGAGGTCGACCATCAGGTTCCCGTGCACCTTGCCGAGCCTCGCGAACGCCACAGTCGTGATGATGTTGAGCGCCAGCTTGGTCGCCGAGCCCGCCTTGAGGCGGGTGCTTCCGGTGACGATCTCGGGCCCCGTGTCCACAGTGATCAGCGCATCGCAGCACGGGGGGACGTCACGGGGCGCGCAGGTCAGCAGCGCCGTGGCCGCGCCGCGCGCATGCGCGATCCGGATCGCCCCAAGCACGTAGGGCGTCGTGCCGCCTGCGGCGATCCCCAGCAGCGTGTCGCGCGGCCCGATCGCCAGGCGCTCGAGCTCCTCGCGCGCGCCCTCAGGCTCGTCCTCGCGCCCCTCGCTCGAGCGGCGCAGCGACGAGTCGCCGCCCGCGATGATCCCGACCACCTGCGACGGGTCGCTGCGGAACGTCGGCGGGCACTCGCTCGCATCGAGGACGCCGAGCCGCCCGCTGGTGCCCGCGCCCACGTACATGAGCCTCCCGCCCTCGCGCATGCGGGGCACGAGGGCCTCGATGAATGCGGAGAGCGAGCCCGACGCGGCAGATACCGCGCCCAGCATCTGCGCATGGTCCTCGACCATCGCATCGACGGCCTCGCGCACGCCAAGCGCATCGAAGTCGGCGCTGTGCGGGTGGCGCCGCTCGGTGCCCACGTGCGAGCGGTCCGGAGGCAGCGCACCGAGCGCGCTCACCGCGCGGGCTCCGGCCTGAGCGTGCGTGCGAAGTGCGACCACTTCGCGCTCTCGCCCGCGTCGCCGAATCCGCCGTGGCCGGCCTTCGGGAACAGCAGCATGCCGAAGGGGATGTTCATGGACTGCAGGCGGTCAGCCAGCGCCCACATGTTGTTGGGATGGACGTTGTCGTCCTGCATCCCATGGATGATGAGCAGCGATCCGCGAAGGTCCTTCGCGCGCTCGACCGCGCTGCCGCCGGCGTAGCCCTGCGCATTCTCCTGCGGCGTGCGCATGAAGCGCTCGGTGTAGATCGTGTCGTACTGGCGCCAGTCCGTAGGGCCGCTGAAGGCGACCGCGCTCGAGAAGACGTCAGGGTGGCGCAGGAGCGCCATGATGCTCATGTAGCCGCCGTAGCTCGATCCCGTGATCCCGATGCGCGAGGCATCCACGTACGGGCGCTGTGCGACCTGGCGTGCGGCCGCGGCCTGATCATCGACATCCGGGCCGCCGAGCGCCAGGTAGGTGGCGTCCTCGAACGCCTTGCCGCGTCCGGGCGTGCCGCGGTTGTCGACGCTCAGCACCAGGAACCCGAGCTCGCAGTCAGGCTGCGGACGCGAGAAGGACCAGCGCACGATGCGGACGAGCGGGCCCCCGTAGGTCTCGACCACGAGGGGGTAGGTGCGCGACGGGTCAAAGTCCGACGGGAACCAGAGGATGCCGTACAGCGGAGTGACGCCATCTGCAGCCACAAGGACGACAGGCTCCGGGGGTACGAGCCCACGCGCTGACCACGGATCCTGCGGCGCTGCCGCCCCAACTCCGGATGCCTCGCGCTCCGCACCGCCACCCGGGAGGTCAGCCACCACTGTGCCATCGGCGCGGTGGAGCCGCATGACCGGCGGACGCACCAGCGTCTCGTCCGAGGCCACGAAATGGGCACCGCCGGGCGCGACGGAGAAGCGCGCGTGATGCGCCTCTTCGGTCGTGTGCCTCGACTGTCCCGTGCCGTCAAGCGCCACCGACATCAGCTGGGGCTCGATCGCGCGCTCGCCGGTGCACGCGGAGTACCACAGCCTGCCCGCGGCCTCGTCCACCGCAACCACCGAGTCGGCCGGACGCTCCCCGCGGGTGAGCGTCACCGGAGCCACGCCCATGTCGAGCGAGTGCAGCTCGTACTGCTTGAGCCCCGACTTCTCGGTGGCCCAGATGAAGCGGCGGCCGTCGGCGAGCCAGCGCATCTCCGGGCGGTTCTGCTGCCAGTGCGGCTGCTCCTCGCGGATCACCACGCGGACTGCGCCTGTGGCAGGGTTCGTGGCGCAGAGGTCGAGCACATTCTGGCGCCGGTTGGTCCTGAAGAAGAGGAGCTCCGAACCGTCGGGCGCCCACTGCGGACCGTACACGTACTCCCACTGGTCGCGCGGCCCCACATCCACCCTGATGCGCTGCGCAGGCGCCGCGATCTCGACGATCTCGAGTCCGGCATCGGGGTTGGGGTCGCCTGGCTTGGGGTAGCGCTCCACGTCGGTGGTGGTGAAGAGCTCAGTGAGGCCGCTGAGCATCGTGAACGGCGGCACCTGCGAGTCGTCGAAGCGGTAGTAGGCGAGGCGCTTCGAGTCCGGGGACCACCACATGCCCGTCGTCTGGTCGAGTTCCTCCCCGTAGACCCAGCTCGCCGTGCCGAAGCGCAGGCCATTGCCGCCCTCAGCCGTCACCTCGATCGCGACGCTGTCCACGCCGGGCTCCTGACCTGCGCCCACGGGGGAGATCCTGACGTTCCCCTTCACCGAAGCGGCGACCCACAGCCCATCGGGCGAAGGCTCCACGGGCCGCTGCCGACCGCGGCTGGGCGCAGGCGGATCGGCGGGTTTCGCAGGCGGTGGCGGTGGCGGATCCGCGCCCTCAGGCGCATCGGACACCTCGCCTGAGGCGAGCCGCATCACCTTCCATGCATTGCCCTGACG
>VERO01000243.1 GCA_018882625.1 Phycisphaerales bacterium
GGCCTGCCATGCCCGGCGCACCGAGTCGCCATGATGCGCTCGCCGCGTGAGTCCCACAGGCCTACTTGGGTGCTGCAGGCGGAGCGGCCGGAGGCGAGGCTGCAGGGCTGCCCCCAGCGGGCGCGGAGGACGATGCGGCGACCAGCGTCCTGATGGGCGCGGGCAACGCGAAGTCAGCGTCGGTCGCGGCGTTCCAGTCCACCGCATTGAGTGTCATCACCTGAGTCTGGCCCATCACCTTCGTGGTGCTGCGGGCTGACACCTTGACGTCGCCGAAGTCGCGGTACTCGTCCATGACCAGGATCACGGGAAGTTCCCCCATCGGAGTGGCTGCCGACATCGACACGCCACGCAAGAGCCCAGTGTCGCGCGCATAGAAGCTGCTCATGGGCATGCCGCCGATGCCATCGACCTTGACCTGCCAGCATGGGGCTCCCTCGAACTCGAAGAGGCCGACCACCTCGGCGTTGCCGGGATCCTGCGACAGGGCAAGGTCCTTGCGGAAGTTGCCGTCACGCTTGATCTGCGCGACCTGCTTCGCGTCCATCAGGGCGGGTCCGCGCATCGGATCGATGCTCCACCCGACCGAGCCGTCGAATCCCTGGGCCGTCGTGCCGATCCCAGGGAGCTCGCTCTCCACAACCACGCGGTCTGGCTCCATTGCCGACATCTTCATGGTGCCCTTCATCTGCACGGCAGGAATCTCGATCGCGCCTGTGCTCGTCATGGACTTCTTGGATTCCCATGCCGCAGCGCCACCGGTCGCATCCACATGCCTGGCGAATATGTCCCTTGCCGAGGGCCTCTCGCCCTCGATCGGCAGCTCACGGAACTTGGGTGCAGCCGGCATGCGGGGCATGGCGGGGGCAGATGGCGCGGAGGGCACTGAGGGCGAAGGCACACTCGGCGCGGCGGGCGCCGCCGGGCTCCCAGGCGCAGAGGGTCCCTGCTGGGCACTCGCCGAACCGGGGGGCAAGGCCAGTGCCGACACGGCGAGCGCTGCGGCGAGTCCGGTACGAAGGGCGACGCGAGTTCGTGGGTTCATGCGGATCCGAGGGATGGGTGGTGCGAGGTGGGAGCGTATCCGCCAGCGCGCACTTCCCCGGGGCATGTCATTGGGACATACTTCACGCATGACGACTCCACGCGACGGTCTCGACGGACTCGCATCGGCGCCGGTTGCCGCACTCACGGCACTCCTGCTGTCCGCAGTGCCGGCACCTGCGCAGTCCGCGGCGGCCCCAGTGTCGCCCCAGGCTCCAGCCGGACCGGTGGCCACAGCGCCCGCCCCGCAGGAATCCGCCGCAGATGCCGCACAACCGGCAGTCCTTGCATTCGACCCTCCCTCCGTGGAGTTTGGCGCGATGTACGTGGGCAAGACCCGGCACGCGAAGGTCAGGGTCACGAACGCAAGCGACAGTCCTGTGACCATCTCGAAGACGATCCCAGGCTGCTCCTGCACGAAGGCCTCAGAGGCGCCGAAGGAACCGCTCGCCCCCGGCGCAAGCTTCATGCTCGACGTGAGCCTCGATGGAGGAGACTACGGCGGCACGAAGCTCCGCAAGGTCGTCAACTTCATGATCGATGACAGGCCGACCGAGTTCCTGTGGCTGCACGGGGACGTGCAGCAGGTGATTGCCGTCAATCCGCAGGTGCTCGACGTGCGCCGTGCGGCCGATGGCGACACGATCAAGGTGAGGCTCGAGAGCGCCCGGTTCATCGACTTCGCGGTACGTGGCGTGGAACCCGCCGGCATCGCCCGCTTCGGCACCGAACCATCCACAGAGCAGGAGCTGGCGATCGACGTGGCTGCGCTCAAGGCCGCAGGCATGCCAACGAAGCTCACGGTCAGGACCGACCATCCTGATGCGGACACGATCTTCGTTCTGCTCCGCGTGCCGCCGTCACCGAGTCCGCAGGGTCCGGCTCCCCCAGCGCCGCCTGCCGCACCTGCCCCGCCCGTTCCGCCGTCGGCACCACGGCCGCCTGGCTGAGCCCGCGGCGGGTCAGCTCCAGCTCGCCAGCAGCGCGGTCAGGTCGAGTCCTCCAACGGCGCCGTCTGCGTCGATGTCTGCAGCACATGGCGCGCCGCATGGCCCCCACGCCGCAAGCAGGATCGTGAGGTCCAGCCCATTCACGAGCCCGTCCCTGTTGAGGTCGCCCGGTGGAGCCATCTCGCGGGTGATCGTGATGTTGTCGATGCGGAACGAGTGATCTGTGAAGCCGAAGAACATGCCAGGCTCCAGCGTGGTGAATGCGATCGCATCGACCCCGACGAGCACATCGCGGAATGCCACGCCGGGGGGCAGCATCGGCTCGTAGGTCACCGGATCCTCCGCCCCCGTGCCGCGCCAACCTGCAGGCAGCGATGTGGAGCTCGGATCGAAGGTCACCGAGAATGTGGTCCAGTCGCCGTGCGTCGCCTGCGAGATCTGTGCGAACTTGAACCACACGCTGTTCCACGGATAGCCGCCGGTGGCGCCGTCGACATCACGCAGTTCCAGGACCCATGGCCTCGATACGTTCGTGCCGAAGAAGCGCAGGTTCTCGACCTTGAGGTCTATCGAGATGGTGATGCTGCTGGCAGTGGTGTAGTCGCCGAGGAACGCACTGTTGGAGACGTTGATGTAGGGAATCCCAAAGTCGTTGAAGACCGTGCGCATGTTCCCTGTCGGGTTGCCGCCCGTCGGGACGACCCACGTGCCCCCGCCGAACCCGTCGTCGCCGTTGGGGCCAATCCAGCCATCATCCGCACCACCCTCAAAGGTCGTGACCGTGGTGTCCGCGTAGGCCACGCACCCGGAGGCAAGGAGGAATGTGGCGACGAGGCGGCCAGGCGCGTGCAGCATCATGCACCGACAGTATGCACGCGTTTCGCGCCTTGGGAAGTCAAGCACGGCAGTATGGAATCCCTCTCGCCCGCATCTCATACCCTGTTTGGGGGTGACAGCTGCCTCCTCGCCTGCCGCGACTGCCAGACGCACTGCATGGCGCTTCCTTCGTGGTGCCCTTCTGGTCTAGGCAGCGTGGTGCCTGATCCTGTACTTCCTGCAGTCGCGCATGCTGTTCATGCCATACGCCGCCGGGCAAGGCATGGATGAAGAGCAGATCGCCGCGGAGCCTGACCTTGAGCGGACATGGATCAGCCACGGCGATGGCGTCGCCACCGAAGCGTGGATCGTGCGCAGCCGCATCAAGCCCGTGCGTGGCCTCCTGTGCTTCCTGCACGGCAACGCGGAGCTCATCGACTACAACCTCCCTGAAGCGCGCGAGTGGACATCGCGCGGATTCGACGTGCTGCTGCCGGAGTACCGCGGCTACGGACGGTCCACCGGAACCCCATCACAGGACTCCATCGTGCAGGACGTGGTGGATGCGATCGACGAGGCTGCACGCTCGGCCAGCTACCCATCGATCGTGCTGCACGGCCGGTCGCTCGGCAGTGGCGTAGCGGTGCAGGTTGCGCTGCGGCTTGGTGACCGTTGCAGTGCCGTGGTGATGGAGTCTCCCTTTCGCAGCGTGGCAGGCTTTGCGTGGCGATACGGAGTGCCGCCAGCGCTCGTGAGGAATCCGTTCCGGTCCGACGAGGCGCTTCCCCAGCTCAGCTGCCCGGTCCTGATCCTTCATTCGCGGCAGGACGAGATCGTGCCCTTCAGCCATGGGGAGTCGCTGGCGGCGCTGAACCCGCGCGCCACCCTCACGCCACTCGAGGGCTCGCACAACTCAGGCCTATCCATGACGCGCGCATACTGGGACGCGATTGATGCGCTCGTGCATCCGCTGCGTCGATGACCGCGAGTAACGTGCGCGCGCCATGGCCGCGAAGGCACACCATCCCATCGCGACCGTGTCGTGGAAGGACGCGTTCATAG
>VERO01000020.1 GCA_018882625.1 Phycisphaerales bacterium
CCAGTGCTGCGACACACCGCTGTATGCGATCAATAGCCATAGGAAGCGGTACTCGTGGGCGTAGTTACCACCCAGTACCGTTCCGCCCATGGACGAGATCATCAGGTTCGTGCTGGGCGGCATCAACTTGTGGGCGCCGGCGGTGACGCTCGTGTACGGGACCGTTGCGGCGGTGCGCGCTGGCGTGGCCGGTGCCAGAACCGCCCGTACGGGACCCGGCCGCGCCGGCATCACCCGCCGCCTCTGGTGCGACTCCACGCTGCGCTGGTTCTGCTTCTGGGTGCTTGGCATCTACGGCGTGCATGGCTTCGTGATGCACCTCTTCTTCTCTGACTTCACGGCCAAGCTCATCGGCTGGCCCAACAGCCCGTTCCAGTTCGAGGTGGCGTACGCGAACCTGGTGTTCGGCGTCGTGGGGCTCGTCGCGTTCTTCCGTCCGCGGCGCGACTTCACGCTCGCGGCCGTGCTCGGGTTCCTCGTGTGGTTCGGATGCGACGGCATCGGTCACGTGTGGTCGCTGCTCGCGCAGGGTGACACCGCAGAGTTCAACGCAGGCTCGATCCTCTACACCGACCTGCTGCTGCCGGTGGCGGGTGTGCTGCTCTACATCGGGGCGGGTGGTGCCGATCAGTGGGCAAGCCACGCGGCCCGTCCCGCCTCACGCCCACCGCCCGACCCTGCCATGCCGGATCCCTCTACATATAGAGGTGCCACTGGCATCGAGGCCCTTCAGCACGCGGTTCTCCAGTTCGCGCAGGAGCGTGACTGGCAGCAGTTCCACGACCCCAAGAACCTCTCGATGGCGGTGGCCGTCGAGGCAGGTGAGCTGATGGAGCACTTCCGATGGGTGCGCAGCGACGAATCGCGCGCGGTGCTTGCGGACGCGCGCACCCGCGAGGCCGTGGAGCACGAGGTGGCCGACGTCATGATGCTGCTGCTCGAGTTCGCGGCGAGCACCGGCATCGACGTCACCCGTGCCATCGAGGCCAAGCTCGCGATCAACGCGCAGCGCTACCCGGTGGACAAGTCCCGCGGCCGCGCCACCAAGTACGACCGGCTGGACGATCAAAACGGGATCATTTAAGATATCTCTTTCAGAGAATCGTGTCATGTATGATACCATAATGATGTGCTCGCCCCACCCACCCACCTCCGCCTCGATGCCCGGCGCCGTGAACTGGGCCTTTCCTTCCACGCGCTGTCGGTTCGGACGCGCGTGTCCGTTCCCACCCTAAAGAGGATGCTGGGCAGGGGCGTGGAATCCGCCTCTTTCGCCAGCGTGGATGCGGTCGCGCGGGCGCTTGGCGCACCTCTCGCGCTGCAGGAGTCTGACGCCTACGAGATGGTCAAGGCACGGGCGACGGAGCTTGCTGAGCGCACAGCACGTCTTGTCCAAGGCACCAGCGCACTCGAGTCGCAGGCTGTGGATCCAGCCGCATACCGACGACTTGTTGAGCGCACCTACCACCAGCTGCTCGCGGGGTCGCGCCGCCGCCTGTGGAGCGAATGATGATCCTCGGCAGCGACGTTCCGGGTGCGACGCCAATCGATGATCTCTCGGGCCTGCGGCAACGCCACATTCAGACGCGTGCCGAGCTCAATGAGGCAGAGGCCGACAACATCCGGGCGGCTGTCATCGCATACCTCATCGCGCAGCCCACTGAGCGGTCAGCGCCCTTTGACGTGGGCTGGTTCTGCGACCTGCATCGGGAAATGTTTGGGAAGGTGTGGGATTGGGCAGGTCGATGGCGCACAAGTCAGACCAATGTGGGCGTAGCGCCTGGCGCCATCGAAGTGTCGCTCCATCAGCTTGAGGGCGACCTGCGTGCCTGGGGATCGTCGGGGATGCCCATGATTGAGCAGTCCGTGCACCTTCACCACCGAGCAGTGCACATCCACCCGTTCGTCAACGGCAACGGACGGTGGGCTCGAATGCTCGCGAACATCTGGCTACGGCGACACGGTCAGCCGATCATCGAATGGCCGTATACCGTGCTCGGGACGGAGAGCGCGATCCGCAACGACTACCTCATCGCAGTGCGCGCGGGCGACGCCGGCGATCTTGGTCGGCTCCTCGAAATGCATCAGCGATACCAGCGGTAGGACACAGCCTGCGCTCCCTTCCGCCCCGCTAGCCCACCGCTGCCGCGGGACACTCTTCCCATGCTGATGGACCTCGGGACATTCGGGCGGCGGGTCAGCTTCGACCGCGAGAGCGCGCACGCGACGGCGTCGCGGGTGATCGCTTGGGTGTAGATGCACGCGGGTCAAGTTTGCGACCCGTACCGCGTGCGTGACCCGCACTATGCCCCACCCCGCGCTTCGGCCCTGCACTACGCGGGCCGCCCTTTCTTGCTGGCCTCGATCCATCACCACCGGCAGCAGGCTTGACGTCGAGCACCAGCCCGAATGCTCGAATCAGCTTGATCACGGTTTCGAAGCGGGGGTGCGCCTTCGGCGCCAGCGCCTTGTAGAGGCTTTCCCGTCCGAGCCCGGCGGCCTGCGCGACCTTGCCCATGCCGCGTGCGCGGCACGCATCGAAGAGCGCGCGCAGGATCTCGTCCATCGAGCCTTCCTCGAAGTGCACCGCAAGCCACGCAGCGATCTCCTCATCCGTGCGCAGGAAGTCGACGACGTCGAAGGGGACTAAGAGTGGGCGGCGGCGTGCCATATGTCGTATCCCGGCGGTCCTCGATCCAAGCGATGAACTCCGAGGTAGCCCGGAGCCCTGCTGTTGCAATGTATACAAATGGATACATGCGTCAAGCGCAGAGGCGATGCATCGCGCCCAACTCAGGGCGGCAGTGCGGTCGGTGTCGCATCGCCCGGCCCTAGCGAGCGCGAGTGCCACCATGCGCTCGGCCGGCACGGAGCTGCGATGACCCAGCTTTCGGAGATTGCCGAACACGCGTCGCAGCTGGAGACGGATTGCCCAGGTCACGCCAACATGCTCGACACCTGCGCGCGCTACTGGGAGACTCGCGCTGCTCTCGAAGTAAAGCTCGGCCGCGAGGCCGACAGTGCCGCCTCTGCCGAGCGTGGCGCCAACCTCCGCGCGCGCATCGCTGAGCTCCAGAGCGAGACGTGACCCGCGCCAGCCGGCCCGCAAGTAGCCAATAACTACGGCGCCAAGACAATCTGGCGGCGTAAATCACGCCGATCCGGCCGCAAACTCATCCATGGAGGGGCCGCATCTATCTATACGGCAGTGCCCGTTCCGGCGACCACGTTTCGCGCGGTCGATGATGTCGACCAACTGCTGGACCAAGTGTGCCGGAGGGGCAGGCAGCTCAAGCGGCTGCGGGTTGGTCTTGAGGAGATCTGCTACCCGCGACACGACTGGTTCGAGACGTTCAAGACGATCACGGCGTCACCCGCCGCGGAGAACCCGCGGGAACTGCCAAGCTGGCACGTGCTTGAGCAGGGTGATGTGCCCAGCGCCGAGGGGTCCGGCATCTCAGAGCGCGTCGCCGCGGATGCGGCGCTGGCGCGGCAGCACGCCGCCGCGCACTTCCTGAAGAGCGAACGGTGGGAGTCGGGGTACGCGGCCCCGCTGCTGGCGGTTGTGGAACGGGTTCAAGCGCGCGCGGTGTGGTCATTTGGGACTCTGTCGGGGAGGCTCATCGTCTGCACCGGCGTGATCGTGCTAAGCGTGCTGGCGTCGCTGCTCCACATCCTGCTCACTGTGCTGGTCATCGCGGGCGCGATTGCTGCGGTGCTGCTGCTGCGCGAATCGCTGGCAGCTGTGGGCGTGCGGCGAGAGAACTTTGCCGCATCAATCAAGAAGACAGTGGAGCACCTCCGGCGTGTGATCAAGCAGTATGGCCGCGGCGAGCTGCCGCGCGGCAACTTCCTGACGGAGCTCGACTTTGCGCAGAGCATGCTTGCCTCGTGCCTTGATCAGGGCACCGGCACGTGGTACGGCAAGCTGCTCACGCGCACCGTGAAGGGGATGGGCCAAGAGATTCCTGCCATCGCGGATGCGATCCTTCTTGAGGAGGACAAGGCGATGCGGAGGGCTGCGGCAGTCGGAATCGCCGCGGCGACTGAGGAGGCCGCCCAGATTCGCAGTCTTCGCGAGGCGCGTAAGCGCGACATGGCAAATGCCGCGCTCGACGTGCGTGCAGCGCTGAAGGCACTGCCGGCTGCATCAGAGGCACTGGCTCAGCAGCGGTCGCTTATCGCGGGCCTGCTTGAATCGGCAGCGCTGGACCTTCAACAATGGCAGGAGGCTGCATGTGACGAGGCGCGCGCTGCAACACGCGGGCTCGCGAGCATTGACGGGCAGCTGCTCCGGCAGCTGGAAGTTTCCGATCGGGTGATGAAGAGGCTCGGCAGCACCTCGCGGGACATCGCAGATATCACGCTTGGAGAGGACATGGCGCGCAGCGTGTTCACTCGGGAGCTGTCATCAGCGATGGCGCGCGCGATCGCAGAGCGAGATGTATTCCTCACCGGGATGGAGAGCGCCATGGAGGCGATTGCATCGGAGCGCAACTGGTCGCTCGCCGTCGCCGACATGGATGGACCCATCGCCGCACGGATCAGGGACTTCGATGCGCGACCTGGCGAGTACGACGGCCGGCGCATCATGCGCTATGCGCATCGTGATGTCATCCGGCTCGGATACGCAGCAGAGGGGCTTACAGCTCATGGCGAGAGGCTCCCATTCCTCCTGAGGCTTCGCGCTCTCGAGAGTGATGAGCAGGTTGATCCGCGGGTATCGCCTGCCGTGCACGAGCGATCGCTTGTCATCGCAGCGCGCGACCGCACGGCAGTGGAGCTTGCAGATGCGATGGTGCGACAGCTGTCCTTCAGGAGCCTCGGTCTGCGGCAGCCCGGCGACTTGCACATCTCGGTCATCGATCCCATCCGGGCGGGTGGCAGCATGCGGCAGGTCGGCCAGCTTGTGGGTGTGGCGTTCGAGCCCAAGGACCTTGCTGTCGACCAGCAGTCGATCGACTCGCTGCTACGCAACCTCAGGCAGGAGATGACCCGGAAGATCCTGCACAATCTCGGCTCGGAAGCCCACACGATCGACAGCCGTGTGTCCGACGCATCGTCAGGGCCGATTCACTTCAGGACATTGTGCGTGTTCGGATACCCGCGGGGCTTTGACGAGTCATCCATCGCCGAACTGGAGCAGCTGTGCCGTACAGGCGATCAGGTAGGCATCCACGTGTTCGTGTCGATGGACGTTGTGGAGCTTGAGCGGGCGCTGGTGGCCAACCCCAAGGTCAACCCGGGCATCATCTCGCGGTCTGCGGTACAGGTCTGCGTGAAGGATGTCGGATCGCGCGAACTCGCGATGGAGCTCGAGTCAGGCGCAGAGGGGCGATCGGAGGTGCGATTCACGATGGACCGGCTGTGGAGCGCAGCCGAGCTCGACGGCTTCATCCGTGCATTCCGCCACGACTACCAGTGCCGAGACATCAGCCGAATCTCGCCAGTCGAGGCCGCGCAACGCCTGCGCGAGAAGGGGGGAGGCACGCTGCCAGACGTCGCCCGTGAGGCATCCCTTGTCCTGGGCACCGAGTCAGGCAACACCGCCAGCCCAGTCGATATCCCGTTCGGACGCGACATTGCGCATCATGCGCTCTTGGTCGGGGCAACCGGATCAGGCAAGACTCGCCTGCTACAGGCGATCGTGGCGGGAGCATGTATCAACTACTCGCCTGATGAGCTCGAGTTCTGGCTGCTGGACTTCAAGAGCGGCACAGGATTCAAGCCCTTTGCGGAAGCCAAGGTGCCCCATTGCCGGGTGATTGGCCTCTCGAGTGACGTGACGTACGGCCTCGATGCGCTACAGAAGCTCGTGGACGAGATGGGACGGCGCCAGGTGCTCTTCAAGCAGAGCTCGGTGGAGAATCTCGAGCAGTATGCGTCGCTTCAGAGGCGCAGCGGAGGCACGATGCCATGCCTGCCGCGTGTCATAGCGATCATTGACGAGTTCCAACTGCTGTTCGGGCGAGAGAGCGCCACAATGGCGCGCGTGCGCATGGCGCAGATCGTGCAGAAGGGCCGCAGCGCCGGCATGCACCTGTTCCTGGCGACTCAGGCGATCGAGGGGCAGGCCGCAGACATCGACGCCTTCAGGTCGCAGATCAAGGTCAATGTCATCCTGCAGTCGAGCTCATCGACCCAGCGGAGCGTCATCGACAGCGAGGACCGCGGCGAGTACCGGAAGTTGCGCCGGTTCGAGGGGCTGCTGGACGTCAACGGGCGCCAGACGGTGTTCGATGTCCTCGACATGCCGGACCGTCCGGACCAGCCGAACGTGAACCTGCGCGTGGCGCTTGATGCAGTGACGCGCCAGTGGGGGACCGAGAGGCCGTCGATGGTCTACGACGGCGAATCCAGCACGCCGCTGCCGCCCTTGGACGCGCTCCGCGACATGGCGAGGGAAGCGTCGGATGAGGATCACGACCTTGGCGTGCCGCTGGTGCTCGGCATCGCCGCAGCGGTCACTCGTGCGCCAGCCCACGCGTTCCTGCACACTGCGATGAACGGCAATGTGGTCATGAGCATCACAGACGAGCGGGTGGCGGAGGCGCAGCTCGTCGCGGCAATCCTGTCGATGTGCGCCTCGCCGGAAGTTCAGGCCCTTGAGGTCGACATCCTTCAGGCAGACCGGCTCGGCCGCACATGGCGCGAGATGTCCAAGCTGATCCCTGAACACGTGGTCATGAGGCACCATGACACGTCGGCATCCATCGAGGCGATCGGCGCAATCGCCAATGGTCTTGCCAAGCGTGATGCGGGCAGCCGCCACCTTGTGATCTCGCGCGAGTGGACCGTGCTCAAGCCTTTCGCCGACTCCGGCGGGTTCTCAGATGAGGCCACGCTGGTCACGCGGATCCTCTCGGAGGGCCCCATCCTCGGCACACATGCGATAGCGATCACCACGACGGGCCGGAAGCTGATGCTCGATGCGCGCGACAAGTATGGAGTCCGGATTGCGTCGGCAGGCTCGGCTGAGCTGGCATCGTCCCAAGGCTTCAACCCGACCGCGTTCGGCCGTCTCTTCGTGGAGACGCCGAGCCGCCCCGACACGTGCATCGAGTACATCCCGTTCTCGTAACCAGGAGAAGACCATGTCCGAACATGCGCAGATTGACTCCGAACGCCTCGAGAGGTTCCGCCAGGAGCTCGAGAACCATCTCCAGCATGTGCGGACTGGCCTAGGCCAGATCCGGAACCAGTCCGACACGCTCGCGAACCGGTGGCGGGACGAGCAGTTCCGGAACTTCCGCCAGAGCCTTGAGCGCAGTAACGAGAAGATCGAGCAGTTCATGGCCGACACCGGCCGGCAGATCGAGCACCTTGCCGAGCTTGTGCGCGCGAGTCGTGAGATCGAGAGAGGCACCCTCTAGTGGAGCAACTTCACATGTCAGAAGACAGTCCAAGCGTGCGCGATCCGGAGTCCCTGCAGAGCCTTGATGAGCGCATCAGCGAGGCGCAGGACCTCGTACGCCAGGCTCAGGGCCTGAAGGATCGCCATGTCAGCACCGACAAGGTGCTGCGCGAGCTTTCGGAGATCTGGTCAGACAACCGCGCCCAGGAGTACCGGGAGAGGTTCGAGGCATCCAAGGAGCAGGCCGAGCTGTTCCTGCGATGTGCCGTCGAGTACGAAGGCTTCCTGCTCCGGCTGGCGCAGGCCCGAGAGTTCCGTGAGGACGGGCAGACCCAGAGCAAGCCTCGCCGCGGGAAGAAGGGAGGATGACATGGCCCAGATCCACGTAGATCCAAAGGCGCAAGTCGAGTTTGCCCGGTTTCTGCATGAGGCCGTGAACCGCATCCGTGTTCGTCATGAGGATGTGGGCCGGCAGCTGCGGGAGCTGCATGCGTCGGGCGTGTGGCGTGACGGAAACTACGACGACTACCAGCGCAAGTTCAGCACGGCGACGGCGAACATCGAAGAGCTCGTGAAGAATGCGGGGCACTTCTGCCAGTACCTGCAGAGCCAGGCGGCAAAGGGCGAGGCCTACCTTCGCCTCAGAGGTCGCTTGGGATGAGCAATCTCAGCAGAGGAGGCGCTCATGGCAAGCGCGAGATGCGATCCTGATGTGGTGGACAAGTTGCAGGCGGCTGTGCGTAGCGCGGCAGGAGTCGCCCCATCAGCCATCGGTGAGGCGACGCAGGCAGTGGCGCAAGCGGCTGCGCTGATCAAGGCAGAGCTTGCCGCCCTGAAGGCGGCGCTGGCTGCCTCAGCTGGGGCGCCCGATGGCGGCAGCCGTGCTCGGCAGCTGGCCGATGCAGTGAAGCGAAAGCAGGAGGCGCTTCGCCATGCTTCGCAGGCGCTCGCCAAGCTCACGGAGCTTAAGAGCATTGCGCAGGAACTCGAGTCTGATCGCGGACGCCTCGAATCGGCCTTGGGCGACGTGTCACGACTCGCCCGAGATGTCGCGCGTGGCGGCATGCCGTCGGGGAACCCGCACAACGTCTCGACGTCGTTGCCTGAACGTCAGGAGGCCTTGGGATCATTGCTGACTCAGATCGGAGGGCTCGGGTCGATGCCAGCCATGAACCCGAATGGGCCGAGCGGACCTGCTGACCCAAACTTGCGCATTGATCCGACCGACCACACCCCTTGGTGGAAGAAGGGCCTCTGATGAACGGACTATCGCAGGTGGTCGCGACTGCCCGGCAGAAGATCGAAGAGGTGTACAGCGAGGTGGGCCCTATCGGCTCCCTGAAGACCGCATGGGATCGATCATCGCCGAGCTGGGACGACCCGGTACGCGAGGCAGTGGACGAGAAGCTGCGTCGCCCCATGATTGCGAAGGCTGAGAAGCTCAGCTCCGGGCTCGAGCATGTGCAATCGCTCTGCGAGGCCATCGATGATGGGCTGCAGTGACGGGGGCGGTTCGGCGGATCAGCCCGAAGATCTGACGGGTTGGCGGCGAGCTACCCGCGCCGGGCTCGTGCGACAGCGGCCGTTCGCGTCGCGCCGCCCGACCCGCGAATCCGCCCATCAGTCGAGGGCGGGTTCACGCATGGTCAGGGCTTCGGTGGTAGAGCGGTGTAGGCCTGTTGGGGGTGGGCTGGCGCCTCAGGGTGAGTGAGGCTCAGGCGACCATCCCTGACCATTGGGCGAAGGATGCTGGTCACGAGATGATGCTTGTTGCGGCCGAGCAATTGCGCGAGCTGGTCGGAGGTCTGCGGTCTCCAGCGGCAAAGGCGTTCAATCACCAGGCGGATCTGTTCGCTCGTGGCGCGTTGACCGAGGGAGCGCACCGCGGTGTCCAGCTCTGTAGGTAAGCCATGTAGGTTGGGGGCGAGCTCTGTAGGTAAGCCATGTAGGTTGGGGGCGAGCTCTGTAGGTAAGCCATGTAGGTTGGGGGCGAGCTCTGTAGGTTGGACTCCTCCTAGGGCGACCAAGGACTTGTTCTCAGACGCTGCCGAGCCGGCAGGGGCGATAAGCAGCTCTGTAGGTCGGTAGTGCATGGCTGCACCCTTGCCATGCAGGTCCAGCAAACCAGCATCCTTGAGTCGGCGCAGCTCAGTGGCGGCCACATTCGTCTCAACCCGGTTCAGATCCCGATAGGCCGCGATGTTGATGGCACCGACCTCCCGGACGAACACCAGCGCCCGTTGCTCGGCTTCCGAGAGCGCAAGTCGACGAAACCGGCCAAGCCACTCGATGTCCTCACCACTGAGAAAGTGGTGGAAGAGAAAGGTGACCACGAAGGTGTCGCGCTCCCGGTCAGACTCGAATGTCGGAGGGCTTAGGCCTGCGCGTGCCATCGCCTCGCGGATCGCCCGGATGCCCGACCCCTTGGTCTCGGCAAATCCTGCATCATGGAGCACGGCAGCGATCCGTGGATTGCGCTGGCGGGATCCCGGCTCGCCCAGCAGTTCATCCGGTACCAGTGACACGCCGGGATTGCGGATCTCAACCCGGTTGCTGTAGCGAATGATCTGGACTGGCTGATGCTGTCGGTAGCTGCGGTGCATCAAGGCATTCACCACGGCCTCGCGCAGTGCGGTCTGCGGTATCAGGGGAACGTCCTCCCTCTGATTCGTGTTTCCGGGAAGTCGGAATGACTTTGGGATGTCGTCGAGGACAGCGCTCATGGCGCGCGGGATCGCGAGCATCAGGGGACCGAGAATGTCCACGGAGTCGAAGCGCTCGTCCGGAGACCGAACCCACTCCCGTCCTGCCACTCGGATGTAGTCGACCCTCATGGCTGGGAGGGTGCGACGAATCGCCGCGCGCGTGCCAAAGAGCGCTAGTCCTGCCAGGGTTGGCGACAGCGCTCCAGAAGGTCCGGTGACCGCGCCAAGCGACCGCAGGAGATCTGCATCGGGATGCATCAACTCGGCCGCGGTTGGGTTGGAGCGGCCACGCGCGATGCGGTAACTCTCGAGCGCCCTAGAGTCGAAGTCGCTGATGCTGCCCGGGAGCGGGGTGTCCTCCACGGCACTCGTGCTCCGAACTTGGTACAGCAGATGGACGTCGTCGTCGGTGCAGCGCTGATCGGTGGAGCCGATTCGGCGGAAAGCGCCTCTGTTCAGTCCCCGCGATGTGACAAACACGGGCTTGTCGATGGGATTTGCCTCGGGAATGAACGCGATAAGCACCCGCTTCCCATCTCGCATCTCGACCGAGATGCGCGGACGGACGACAGTGCTGAACTGTCCTGCGCAGTTTGACGCAAGTTCGGCCTGCAGGCGATCTGGTTCCGACACGCCGACGATCTCGTAGTGGGGTGGCACCGAAGTCTCGATCGGTCGCACGCCAAGCAGCAGTTACCCGCCACCTTGCCCGGGTTCGCTGCAGAATGCGGAAATGGTCTCGAGGATGGACGGGCCAATCCGGCTGCCGGTCTTTGCCTCAATCTGTACTGACTCATTGAGAGAGCACAGCTGCCGCCACAGTTCGTCGAATGTCAGCATCCAAGCCCCTCCGAACACGTCGTGGCAGATACGTGTGGCAACAGCGTCACCCGATGCGACGGCGTCACACCACCGACTGGCCGCCGAATGTCATGGACGCCACCCTAGTGTGCAATTCGTGCACACACGCTGATCGCGCCGAAGTTCTTGAAGATCACGGCGGGTGACCCATCGATGGACCGATGGGTCGAGCATGCACCGCCCCGCCTACTACCGCTGCTTGCCGAGCGCGGCGCGGGCGGTGGTCGCCGCGGCGCTCGCGGGATGGCGCTCGATGATGGCCCTGAGGCATCGCACCGCCTCGGCCTTGTTGCCGTTGCGGTTGTGCCGCTGCGCCAGCTGCAGCAGATTGGCGGCCGCTAGATCATCTGCACTGCCGGCCGGGACCGTTGTAGCAGCAGGATCGCCGCTGCGCTGCACATTGCGTGGCTGTCCGACCGGCTGCGGCGTGGACGAGCCGGGCGAAACTGGCACGAGGCCGAGGGCAGCTTCGGAATGCAAGTTGTGCGTAGACGCATACACGACTGGGGTTGCAGCCGGTGCGGGTGCCGGCGTAGGCGGATCCTCGTCCACGAATGATGGCGGTGAGTCCATCAGCTCTTCGGTATCGCGTGGCTTCAGCGCACCAGACTGGTCGAAGCGCCTTAGCGTGGTGGCCAGGTCGACAAGGCAGTCGCCGACATCCGTCAGCAGTTCATACAGCTGCGCGAAGAGTCGGGCGATGATCAGCACGAACGCGATTACGACACCGCTTGTGAGTAGGGTGATCACGGTTGTCGCGACCGCGGTGCTGATCTGCCTCTTCGCCGCAACCGGCTCCGAGATCACGAGCGTGAACCACGCGCCACCGATCCCCAGCAGCGCGAGCAACCCGATGAAGCTTGCGACCAGCAGCGCCGTGACCCGGATCGACGCGATGTACGTCCGCAGGAGCGGGTACGACGTTTCCCGCCGGATCTCGCCAAGCTGCTTCTGCTTGAACCCGGATGCGATCATGGGAGCAGCGTAGTCCGTCCCTAGTCATCGCCGCGTGCACTCTCCGCCCCACCCCAGTAACCAATCCCGGCTCCTGGGAATGGCGCAGAGTGGTTGCATGAGCCAATCCCATCACCGGGCGTCGGGGCAGCACGCGGACGATGCGGTACGCATCCTGGTGGACATCGCGCGCCGGCATGTCGAGCAGCTCCGCCGGGATAACTGCGTGCACTCACCGGGCCTCGACCTGCTGCGCCAGTACCGCGACTACGGCTTCGGTCTCCTGGGCATGCTCGCGGGCTACTGTGACGCTACGGGTGTGACGTGCCGCGACTGCCTCACGCTTGCCATAGAGCTCCAGGCCGCGATTGAAGACGCGGGTAGGCGCCGCAGTGCCAGCCGCGATGCTCCGTACAGGGTCACCCGCTACCGCCGCGCGTCGACTTGACGCCTCCAGCAGTTCGACTATCACTCCGCCTAATGATGGCGGAGATCCGGCTCCACAAGCGCCCTCGTGGCCCCAGTAAGCGTTCGCTCGCGGATATGCGGGGGGGGGGGGGGGTACTCGTCCAGTCGGCTGTGCGTGGCCGCATTCATGTGGGAGTACGCATGATGCGCGCGAAGTCGCGCACCACCTCCGCATCGACGCCAGCCCATCGCACGGAGCCGGACGTGCGCCGTACGCGCATGGTCGAACTGCGCGACGCGCTCGCCACCGGCATCCTGCGCCGTGACGCGATGCGGCGCTTCGGATTCGCCCATCACCAGTCCTTCAACCGCGTGATCAAGAAGTGCGAGAAGACCTACGGCATCACGGTCGAGCGCGATGAAACCACGGGTACCGGCGACGACGCCACATACCGCACCATCCCGAAGGTCGAAGCCTCAATCGAGCTGCCGCTCGAGCATGCGCTGCCTTCCGTGCTGGTGCTGCGTCAGTTCAGCGAGCAGATGCTTGGCGCAGCGGGCGCCGGTTCACGCGGGTTTGCCAAGCAGGTGCATGCGAGCCTTGCGGACGATGTGCGCAGTCAGATGGCGCATCTCGCAGACCGGGTGTCGCTCGAGTTCAACCCTACCCGGCAGGGATGCGCTCACGCATTCTCGACGCTGGTGCGCGCGATCGCCGGCAGCTGCGCCGTGGTCATCGACTACGAGCATGGCGATGAGCTTGCCGAGCGCGTGATGCGTGAGGCACGCGAGCAGGGGACCAGGGGCTCTGCGGTCCGCATTGCGAGCGGCGCAGCTGTGGAGGTCGAGGTCCACGGAGTCTTCTTCCGCAGGCGAGCCCTTTATGCGGTCGTGCGCGATGCGACCTGGCGCAGCAACGCCGCACACCGCCGCGCCCGCGATGGGGTAACCCATCTTGCACTGCGGATGATGCGTCTCTCGCGCATCCACGACATCCGGCCCACCGCAAACCCATTCACGCCCATCCGGGGATTCCGCGTGCGCGACTTCCTCGCCGATGCGTTCGACATCGTGCGCAAGCCCACGGAGAGGCGTCGGACTGCCACCATCAGGATCAGGCCCGAGTTCGGCGTGAGGATCGCCGACACCACGTGGCATCACTCGCAGCAGATGACTGTTGCGCCAGATGGCACGCATGTGCTCAAGGTCACTGTGCGTGGGTTCGACGAGCTGCGCTTCTGGATCGCCTGGATGGGGGAGGGCGCGGAGATCGTCGACCCACCCGACTGGCGCCGCAAGATGATCCAAATGATCGATGCGATGCGGGCGCGGTATCGGTGGTAGGCCGATCTCGGGTGAACCAGAGTCTCCGGAGTGTGTTCCGCCGGTCGCACTCCGCGCTGGATCATGCTCATCGTGGCTGCGAGTGCCTGCCTACCGTTGCGACATCAGTGCAAGCGACGCCGAGTGCGCAGCACTCCGGCGCAGCATGCGAATCCCATAATGCCGGGAGCTGGAATCGTGAATGTGCCGCTGCCAAACGTAGGTTGCGTTTGAGCGCTGTCGACTTTGAATCCCACGCTCAGCTGGGCCGTGTAGCCCGAAGCGCCCGATGCGATAGCGACCTGCATGATCATCACCCGGCCACTTGCGCCAACGATCACCGGTGCTGAAGGATTCGAATTGAACCACCCTTGGCCATTAGGAACAGCCGCACCGATTCCGCTCCAGACGGGTGCAAATCCAGTGGAGGTCAAGGCGCCTGTCAGGCCATTGATGGTCGCGAATGAGTCATTCGCGATTTGGGGTGCCGTGAACGTCTGCGAGGGGTTCCATGTGCCAGATGAGTCACTGTGCAGCACGCTGGACATCGAGCCCGCGGTCACCGTGTGGTTGATCAGATTGAGCAGGACATTGTTGGGGTTCGCAAAACTGGCGAACACCTGATAGACGTCCCGATTGCCGATGTTCCCGCGATGCTCCACCGTAAACCCAGTGAAGCTTGCGAAGCATGGTGATGTTGCGCACAGGGCGACGATCGTCGCCGGGACAGCGGGGAAACTCATGGAAAGGGCACTCCGGATCATCCGCGCCGCATCGTGCGCGTTACCCCCCGAAGCGGACCACCCACTTCATGACCCCTCCGTCCAAGCCCGCACTCGACCCATGTCGGTGGGCGGATGACAAGCGCACCATGCCCGTGATCTGGAAGCCGTCAACTTCAATGCCGCAATCTTCGTGTGCATGGATTCCCTTGGAGCGTGTCTAGCCCGGTAATCGGCGTGCATGGACATGTCTCGTACCCCGATAACGACGGGGTCTGCGTTGGCGGTGTTGAAGCAAGGCGTTGCTGCTGTCCCCGAAGATCAAGAAATCGCTCAGCAGTGGGGTAGATGTGCGCTCCGTCTCGCGCGGCTCCTGGGATCCAATCGGTGCTGCCAGCATGCCATACCCTCCGGTGCCGGGCGTTAAGGCAGGGCTATGAGGCCTAGTTTGGAGTCGGACCCCCATGCTGATGGACCTCGAGACATTCGGGCGGCGGGTCAGCTTCGACCGCGAGGCGCTCATCAACGAGCTCGCGGCCAAGACGCATCGTCGCACGCCGGCTGAGATCGCGTCGTGGCGCAGCTCGCTGCCCACGCTGTGGGAGGCGCTCAAGCACGAGTCGCTGCGCAAGTTCCATGTGCACCTGCGCCAGAAGGGCGACATCGTCGTCGAGTACCGCCTCCCTGCGCTGAGCTTCTGGGCCGATGCGGTGCTGCTCGGGCGCGGGCCATCCGGCCCCGCAGCCGTCGTCATCGAGCTCAAGGACTGGAAGACGGCGGGGGACCGCCCCGGCCCGCGGCCGGCGCTCATCGAGCGGCGCATCGGCGACAAGAGCCATCCCTCGGACCAGGTGAAGGGCTACGTCGAGTTCTGCCGCCGCTTCCACAGCGCGGTGCAGGAGTGCCGCGCCGACGTGTCGGGCTGCGTCTACTTCACGCTCTCAAGCGACGTGTCCGCATACCGCGAAGGACCGCACGAGGCGCTCGTCCGGCAGTACCCGGTCTTCGGCCAGAACGAGACCGACGTGCTCGAGGAGCTCCCGCGCTTCCTGCGCGAGCGGCTCGTAGAGCCCGACGACGACTTCGCGCACAAGTTCGACACAGGCACCTACAAGCAGGACCGCACGCTCGTGCGCCAGGTGGCCGAGGCGATCCGCCGCCCCACCGAGAGCCCGTTTGTCCTTATCGACACGCAGCGCGAGGGATGCGAGCTGTGCATGGCGCGCATCGATGCGCACCTCAAGCCTGCTAAGCGGACGGCGCGCACCTCGACCGGCAAGAGCGTGATCGTGATCGAGGGCCCGCCAGGCTCCGGCAAGTCGATCATCGCGGCGCACCTCTGGGCCACGCTCGGCGTCGACGAGCGCATCGCCGGCAACATCGTGCTCACCACCACGTCGACTGCGCAGCGCGACAACTGGCAGAGCCTCTTCGGCCGCGTGCACGGCAACCGCGCGGCCCGTGCCATGGTGATCGGCGCCAACAGCTACAACCCCGGGCTCAACCAGCCGTGGCTCAAGCGGATGCGCGAGAGCGGGCAGAGCGTGACTGTCGAGTCCTGGCGCGACAACCTCGCGCTGTTCGGCAAGACCGGCGGCACCGTCCGATGCGAGGACGATGCCTTCGCCATCTCGATCGTCGACGAGGCGCATGCGCTGATCGACCCCACCGCACCAGGCCGGCGCGGTATGTCGGCATCGGGGTGGATGCTGCATGCAGGTCCGCAGGCCTGGCATGTGATCCGAGGGTCCAAGGTGTCGGTGTTCCTGCTCGACCCTGCGCAGAGCTACCGCGACAACGAGACCACCTCAATCGAGTCGCTCAAGGGCTACGCGCAGGAGTTCGGCGCCGACTTCTGTCACATCAGCCTTGCCGGATCGCAGTTCCGCTGCAGTGGATCTGTGGAGTACATGGACTGGATCGATGGTGTGCTCGAAACTGGTGATGCGCCAGCGCAGGCACGCGCGCCGAAGCCGCCCACGCACTGGCGAAGCCGGCATGGCGGGCCCTTCGAGTTCGAGATCCACGACGATCCTCAAGCGCTCGAGGATGCGCTGCGCGATAAGGTGAGGGCTGGCGCGTCGGCGCGGCTCGTCGCGTCGTATGCGCGTCGATGGGCGACCAAGCGGCTCGCGCATCCGCACTCCGTGGCGCCCGAGCAGCAAGACTTCCACATCCGCTACCGGCGTGCAGGCAGCGAGCGCACCTGGTCACGCATCTGGAACTACACGCC
>VERO01000244.1 GCA_018882625.1 Phycisphaerales bacterium
CCCCGAGACCAGTCGCAGCATAGATCGTGCCACCCGACACAAAGACATCTCGGACGACTGCAGTGCCACTGCCAAGCTCGTCGTTATAGTTGGTCCAGCTTGAGCCGCCGTCCGTCGAGATGGCTAGTCCGGTATCGGTCGCTGCATAGACCGTGCCGCCCTCTGCGAACACGCGGTAGACAAAATTGAGGCCGGTATCAGGATCGGTGATGTAGTTCGTCCACATCGATGACCCGCCAGCGGATGCCGGCGCTGCCGGGATCGCCGTGCAGGCCGCCGCGATGATCGCGACGGCTGAGGTGCGCGCGGGCCAGGCCCGTGTGGCCAACGCGTGGAGGGCAGCGCACGCGAGCGCGAGGGGCCGGAGGGCACTATGAGCGCGGCGACAGTGTGACATCATGGTTGAGGCCTTCGGGAAGCAGGGCTGGGATTGGTACCGGCGTGCACTCGGCGAACAACTCTGGTCTGGGAACTACGTGAACCCGCGATCGGAACGACACCGATCTGGGCATGACCGCGCCCGTCTTTGACCGTCACTATGCTCCATCGACACTCTGCCGCAACCCCTGAGGGGCTGTAAGGAAAGAATCCTTCATTTATGACGTCTTTGCATACGGTCTTGCGGGGTGTGCGGGGACCGGATCCCGTGACAGCCGCCTCCATATCTGCCTGTGCAGGCAGTTGGACTGCGGTGGCGCCACTCGCGGGGTCGGACCCGGAGCCTCCAAGGCAGATTGCCTGAATGCCCGCGGGAAGCGGTCGGCTCTATCCGGTCATCGCGTGTTGCGTGGCATCGCGATCACCGCCTCGATGCCTCGTCCCGGCACACGATGCACGAACACAGTGGCCGCAAGAGCCCCATCGCCACGAAGCAGCCGGGACCATTCGTCCGCATCCGCCGCGCCGCCGCGCACCTTGACATCAACGATCCCGGCGTGATGCGTGAGCAGTGCCACCCGCACGTCGTCGAGTCGCGCGGGAACCGTGGCCAGCGCATCCCACGTGCGCCACCATGGCGACGCATCGACTGCGGTCAGGTTGCACTGTGGGCCAGCGTCAGTGCACAGCCCGAGTCCCGGGTGGACCTCTGCCAGGCTGAGCGCTCGTGCGGCATCAGGCAGCAGACCGCTGCGCTCAAGTGACGGATCCGGCTCGGCGATGATCCGGTTCCATCCGCCCACGCATGGCCAGTGCATTGCACCGCGCCCGGACGACCAGGAAGGCTGGCCCGCAATCTCAACGGTGGGCACGCCTTCGCGAAGGAGCACGGCACGGGCGGAGTCGCATGCGTGACGCCGCGCAGGTGTGGGTGCTGCCAGCGTGCCTGTGCAGAGCACGGCCTGCGTGAGCGAGCGGGCGCGCGAGATCACGGCGAGTTCGCTGCCGGGGGGGCGGGCATCGGGCGGCACATCTGTGCCAGGCCCGAGCTTGACCATGACGCCAGCATGGTGCGCGATGAGATCCGCAATGACCTCCGGTCCGGGCTCGAGCGCGTCCCACCCATGGCGTCGCGCACCAGTGCCCTCGTCGCGCCTTGAGGGATCGATGTGCGCAAGCGGCGCGTTGGAGCGCCACGACCGGACATCGGACACGTGCACCGTCGCACCCGCATTGCGGCGGGCCATCCACGCCCGGTCGGCACGAAGGTCCATGCCCTCCACGAGGCCATCCAGTGCCAGTCCGAAGTGCGCGAGATCGGCTCCGATTCCGCAGCAGTAGTCGACGAGGATCGGGCTCGGGCGGCCCGTCGTGGAGTCCGCATCATGTGGCGCGTCCAGCGTGGCGTGCAGGCCGGGCGCGTGCGGCGCCATGGTCGGGCGCGCATCCTGCGTCTGCAGCGCCGCCGCGGCGGTCGCCGCACGCTGCGCCTTCCACTGCGCCGAGAGGTCGTCGCTGGCCTGAGCCGCACCGGCACGGTCGCACCAGAAGGCGTCCGCCGCAGCGATGCGCCCATGCAGCGATGCGCGCGCGGACGCGAGCTCGATCGCTGCGGACACCAGGGCAGGATCCGCGTCCCTGCGCCACCGCGCGACGTCTGCGGGCGTCAGGGGGTGGTCGGCGAGGGCACGGCTTACGGCATCGGCAAGGCACGCACCCGCAGGTTGCGCCAGACGCTCCAGGACACCGGCCTCGATCATGCCATGTCCTGCAGCAGAAGGACCATGCGCTAGATCGACCTCACGAGGCAAGAGCGCTCGATGCCAAGCGCCTGCAGGTGCGGCTCCACCTGCGCCAGGAAGCGGCGCCCGTCGGTGACGTAGCCGGCGGTCGGTGCGACGCCAGGGACTGCAGCGGCAAAGTACCTGTTGAGTCTCGCCATACGGAGCTCGCGCACGTACTTCGCCACCATCGACGCAAGCGCCACCGGCAGGTGCACCGACTCGCCAGAGGTCTCGAATGATGCCACCACAGTGCGCCCACTGTGCACGAACCGGTAGCAGGATCGCTCCTCGTCCTCGTGAAGGATCGCCAGGCTCGTGCACTCGAAGGAGTGCTGCAGGTCATCGGAGTAGCGCATGCGGCCGCCCTGACGGTCGAAGGCAAGCCGCACCGGCACTGAGGGGTGCGCATCGAGCAGCGTGACCGCCATCCGGGCTGCGCGCGCGAATGGGATGCTTGGCTTGGTGAGTCCACGGCGAGACTCGGCGTTGATCTCGGTAGGGCTGATGGGGTCGCAGCGCATGTGCACGAGGCGGACACCCTTGGAGTCGCACGCGCGCCGCAGCATGGCAGTGGCGACGGACACCTCATCGGACGAGCACGCGCACGGAAGTGGCGCCCCATCGGCCTCGCATGCCGCGGTCGCCCCATGAGATCCACGCGGCGTGTCCGCTGGCGCGAGCGCATCATCAAGCGATCTCTCGTCGTGCAGCGCGGCGCCGTGGAGCGTCGACGCAGCCGCCAGCACGCCGCGCTCGATCGCATGCAGCGGATGCGCACGCGCATCCTTCACGCCCTTGAGAGCCTTGCTGTCGCAGATCGCGACGCGTCCGCGTCGATCCCTGCGGGAACTGCACACGCCCTGCGAGAGCGACTTCCACAGGTCGGGTGGGGCGTGCGGATCGCCGTCTGGCACCAGGAACGCGGTCGACGCGACACACAAAGGCCCAAGCAGGGGGCCGTAGCCCGCCTCGTCGAAGCCCGCGTAGAGCAGCATGGCGGGGATTGTGGCACGGCAGGGTCGCGCTGTCGACGGCCGGCGTGGGTACGCGTCTGGTGCGATGCGCGCGCGGACCCGGTCGCTGAGCAGATGGCCCACCGCACGTCACTCCTAGACTTGAAGGATGCCCTCGCCCCGGCGCAGGATCCTGGTCGCAATGTCTGGCGGCGTCGACTCTTCAGTCGCCGCAGCGCTGCTGGCGCGCGAGGGCCACGAGGTCATCGGCTGCTTCATGCGCCACGGCGGGGAGGAGGGGATCTCGGCGCAGGCTGATGGAGCGGCGTCCTGCAGCGCAGGCCACGGTTCGTGCGATGCTGGTGGGGGAGCACAGGGGCGTAGCCCTATGGCGCTGCCGGTCATCGAGCCCGTGCGCCTCTCGGCGCGAGGGTGCTGCTCGGTTGAGGATGCTCAGGATGCGCGTCTGGTCGCGGCGCACCTGGGCGTGAAGTTCTACGTCATGAACTTCCGCGACGACTTCCGCCGCATCATCGACTACTTCGTGGCCGAGTACCGCGCGGGCCGTACCCCGAACCCCTGCATCCGCTGCAATGACTGGATCAAGTTCGGCAAGCTCGCCGAGTATGCCGACATGCTCGGATGCGGGTCGCTCGCCACCGGGCACTATGCGCGCATGGTGCACAGTGGGG
>VERO01000245.1 GCA_018882625.1 Phycisphaerales bacterium
ATGCCGCACCGCAGCCGACGCGGCATCGCGCGCACGAGGTCTGCGGTGAAGAAGAGCGCGCCGGTCATCACCGACACGACAAGCATCTCGCCGCCCTCGGGGATCGCGCTCACGATCTCGCCGGCAAGCGTGCGCACGCGTGACGCGATCTGCTGCTCGCTCACGAGCACACGCGACACGCCATGGGCGCGCCACGGCAGAGGGGCCTCGATGGCTGAGGCGTGCACGCTCACCGACCTCCGGCCCCGAGCCTCGAGAGGATGCATGCCTGCGCGCGCTTGCCGTCGACGGCGCCGCCGGCCTGCTTCATCACCGCGCCGACGAGGCGGCCGATCGCCGCCATCTTGCCCGCGCGCACATCGTCGGCGGCCTGCGCGTTCGCCGCGATCGCCGCGTCCACCCACGCGACCAGCTGGCCGTCGTCCTGCACCGCGAGCAGGCCCATGCGCTGCGCCACCTCGCGCGCCTCGCCATCGCCGGTGCACAGCTCCGCGAAGAGCGCATCGACCGACTGCGCCGGAAGGTCGCCCGACTCCCGAAGCGCCACGATGCCAGCCAGCTGGGCCGGGGAGATCCCGGCACTCGCGAGCGCGACGCCGCGCTCGTTGGCGTACTTGAGACCGCTGTTGAGCAGGAGCTTCGCGGCGGCGAAGGTCGCGCGCGCCGCGTCGCCGCCAGCCGCAGCCGCGCACGCGTCGAGGAACGCGCACAGCGGCGGCTCGTCGAGCAGCTGGCGCACATCCTTCCATGGCAGCCCCGCCGCGATGTAGCGCGCGCGGCGCGACTCGGGCAGCTCGGGCATCTGCGCGCGCACCCGCTCGCGCCACGCCGCGTCGATCTCCACCGGCACCAGGTCCGGATCGGGGAAGTAGCGGTAGTCGTGCGCATCCTCCTTCTCGCGCTGGAGGACCGTCACCATCGCCACGTCGTCCCAGCCGCGCGTGCTCTTCATGCCGCGGCCCATCTCGCGGCCCGACTCGCGCCACTCCTGCTGCTGTCGGGCGCACTCGTGCTCGATCGCCGCGCGCACCGCGCGGAACGAGTTGAGGTTCTTGATCTCGACGACCGGCGTGCGCACCTCGCGGCCGTCCGCGAGCGTGAGCGCCAGGTTGACGTTGGGCTCGAACCGCATGTGCCCCTTCTGCATGATGCCCTCGGTCACCCCGAGGAACCGGCACAGGTCGCGCAGCTGCTGCGCAAACAGGACGACCTCATCCGCGGTGGCGAAGTCTGGAGCCGTCACAATCTCCAGGAGCGGCGTGCCTGCGCGGTTGAGGTCCACGAGCGATCCCTCGTAGGTCGCCCCGCCCGGCAGCTCGTGCCCGAGCTTTCCGGTGTCCTCCTCAAGGTGCGCGCGGATGATCCCGATGCGCCTGACCGGCGCGTCGGGCGCCTCGCCCATCCTCAGGTCAAACGAGCCGTCGACGCACAGCGGCATGTCGTACTGGCTGATCTGGTAGCCCTTGGGCAGGTCGGGGTAGTAGTAGTTCTTGCGGTCCCACTTGGCGCGCGGAGGGATCGTGCACCCCAGCGCCATGCCCACCATCATCGACATCTCGACCGCGCGCCGGTTCATCACCGGAAGCGTGCCGGGCAGCGCCGCGACGAGCGGGTCCACGAGCGTGTTCGGGGCGGCGGCGAAGTTGTCGGGATGCGCCAGGTTCGCGGCGCGCGTGAACATCTTGGAGCGCGTCGCCAGCTCGACATGGATCTCGAGGCCCACGATCAGGCGGGCGCTCGCGATGTCAGGCCGTGCGGCGGCGACGCTCATCCGGCCATGATAGGGTTCATCGCATGAGCAACCCCGCGATCTCCAGCTGCGCACGCACGGCACTGCGACTTGCCATCGCCGCATCAGCGCTGGGCATGTGCGCATCGGCATCCGTCGATGATGCGCACCGCGCGCCGTCGATGACGCCCGTGCGGATGTACGTCGCGCCGGGCGAGCCGCTGGAGGTGGCCATCGACGCGCCGGCTGGCGCGGCGGCATCGGTGCTGCTGCTCGACCCCGCGGGCGAGGTGATCGGCGCCGCGCGGAACCTGCAGCCTGGACGAGTGGACCTGCGGCGGCAGATCGGCGCACTCGAGTCCCTGCCGCGCGCAGGATGGCTGCAGCTGGCGATCGACGGCACGCCTGTGGGCTCGCCAATCGTGGTGGTGCCGCTCGGCAGCGCGCCGCCCGTGCGCACGAGGCTCGCGCAGCGGGCGGACGGGACTCCGTACACGCGGGTGATCGGCTGGGGCGACACGCTGCTGGATCCGGCGGATCCCGACGACGTGAAGGCGAAGGAGTCAGGCCAGTGGATCCCTGGCGATGCGCCCGTGATGTCGGGCTACCGCCTCTACCGGGACGCCGACGCGCTCCTCGAGACGGACCAGGGACCGATCCGCATCGCGATGAGCCCCGACGAGGCGCCGTCGACCGCATGGAACTTCATCACCCTCGTGCGCGACGGCTTCTACGACGGCACGACGTTCCACCGGGTGGTGCCGCTGGACCGCCAGGGCAGGCCGTTCGTCATCCAGGGCGGCGATCCGACGGGCACGGGCGATGGAGGTCCGGGCTATGCGCTCACGCTCGAGCCCAGCGCGCTTGCGCATGACTACGGCATCGTGTCGATGGCGCGCGCCGACGATCCGCACTCCGCAGGAAGCCAGTTCTTCGTGGCGCTCGGCCGAGAGGCATGCGCACGCCTCGACGGCCAGTACTGCGCGTTCGGCTACGTGGTCGATGGCGCCCGTGCGGTCGATGCGATCGCCGCGTGCCCGATCGCCAATGCCGCGGCCGGGCGACCTGCACGGCCGCCTGCGATCAGGCGCGCGACGCTCGTCGAGGCGCCGCCTCGGGTGCCGGGAACCGACCGGCGCAACTCGCGCATCAGGCCCACGTCGACCCCTGCCGCGCCCGCGCCTCAGGTGCGGTGATCCTCAGCCCGTCGTGATCTTGGTGATCTTGGGCATCGCGCCGAGCGGCTTGCCGCTGCGCGGATCCACACGGATCGCCGCGATCTTCTCGACGACATCCATGCCCTTGGTGACCTTGCCGAAGGCCGTGTACTGGCCGTCGAGGTGCTTGCAGTTCTCGCGTGTGAGGCAGATGAAGAACTGGCTGCCGGCGCTATCGGGATGCCCGCTGCGCGCCATCGAGAGGACGCCCGGCTCGTGCTTGCGGGCGTTGAACTCCGCCTTGATGGTGTAGCCGGGCCCGCCCGTGCCGTCACCCGTGGGGCACCCGCCCTGGATCATGAATCCGGGAATGATGCGGTGGAAGCCGAGGCCGTCGTAGAAGCCGTTGGAGGCCAGCGCGGTGAAGTTGGTGACGTGCCCGGGCGCCACGTCGTTCCACAGCTCAACCGCGATGGTGCCGTGGTCCGTCTCGATGGTGGCGGTGGGGAATCCTGACGATCCTTGCTTCTTGCTCATGCGAACTTGAGCCTAGCGGATCCGTGCCCGCGCTTCACGGGCCGATCCACCGGCCCTCTCGGAGCGTGCGCATCCGCACGGGCCGCAGGTAGTTGCGGCCCGCGAACGCAGTCACCTCCCCGGTCAGGACCACGCTCACCGTCTGCGGTGCGGAGCGCGTCATCGCGATGAGCCGGTCAAGCGCGGCGCACGGCAGCAGCTCCATCGCATGGTCGCCCTCGTCGAGGCCTCCCGAGGCAAGCACGAAGATCCACGCCCCCGTGACCGGATCGCGCGTCACGGTGCCTCTGCGGTCGAGCATGCGCTGCGCGGGCATGAGGCGCGCCGATGCAGGAGCGGACGGGAGTGATGAGCCGATCGCGCCCACCGGCGGCGC
>VERO01000246.1 GCA_018882625.1 Phycisphaerales bacterium
GTCCCGGCATCGTCCCGGAGGCCGCCCCGCAGCGGACGCAGCTCGGAAGGAGCGACGCGCTCGACGCCCTCGGCGACGGCCTCGAAGTCGTTGAGCAGCTTCACCTGCGCCCCGAAGCGCTCGCCGAGGGCCCGCTCGTCGAGCGGATGGAGCGATGCAGCGTCGTCAGCTGGCGTGGGATGTGCGCTGTCTGGGGAGTTGCTCATGCGTGGTCGTCCTTGCCTTGCCTTCGTGCGCGGCGCCACCGCTCGGAGAAGAGCGCAACCGCGGCATGCAGCCTGCTCTTCACCGTGCCCAACGGAATCTGCAGCACTTCCGACATCTGCTGGTAGCTCATCCTCTGGAAGTAGCTCAGCGACAGGATCTCGCGGTGGTGCTCCGGCAGCTCGTCCACGACTGCCTTCACCGCCGCAGCCTCGTCATGCGCCTCGACGGGCGCATCGGGAGAGGGCCCATCCGACTCGATCATGGTCGACAGGGGAGTCTCGCTTCCGCCCGACTCGGCCACTGGCGTCGAGAGGCTGACCATCGCGCGGCGCTTGCGCTTGCGGTGGAAGTCGCGGGCCTTGTTGGCCGCGATCGTGTAGAGCCACGGCTTGAACTGCCGCTCCGCATCGAATGCCTGCGCGGAGAGGTGGACCTGGAGGAACGTCTCCTGAAACACATCGTCCGCCGCTGCCGAGGAGCCGAGGAATCGCGTCAGGAACCCATGCAGCTCGCCAGAGTGGCGGCGGATCAGATGCTCAAGCGCGCGCGGATCCCCATCGATGTGGGACTGGAGCAGCGACTCATCCGATCGGTCGTCGTCGGCCGCGCGTACGCGCTCCATCGGGGCAATCCTACTTTGGTCCGCTGCGGCGGACGTCGCGATGGTCGGCATGATGCTTGCGGCGACCGAGCATGCGACGCGACTGAGGCGCGAACGCCCTCGGGGCAGGGGGGCTGGCGTCCGCGCGCCGGCAGGCGAGCCCTCGCGCGCAGAGCTGCCGCGAACCCAGTTGCCCTGGAGGGGGATGCCGAGGGATGCCATGGCGGTGCTACGCCGGTCATCGTGTCCGGGTTCGGGGCATTCGGCCCTGCTAGCATTCCGACCCCATGCCCGTGCCGATCAGCCAGATGTGGACCGTCGCGACCTATGTCCTGGGTCAGCGCCTGAAGGGGCGCACCAGGTACCCGCTGGTGCTGATGCTGGAGCCCCTGTTCCGCTGCAACCTCGCCTGCGCGGGCTGCGGCAAGATCCAGTACCCGGCCCACATCCTGAAGAAGCACCTCTCGGTGGACGAGTGCGTGCGGGCGGTCGAGGAATGCGGGGCGCCCATGGTGTCAATCCCGGGGGGCGAGCCGCTGCTGCACCCGGACATCGGCCAGATCGTCAGGGAGCTCGTCAAGCGCCGCAAGTACGTCTACCTGTGCACGAATGCGCTGCTGCTGAAGGAGCGCCTCGACGAGGGCGTGTTCACGCCATCGAAGTACCTGACATTCAGCGTGCACATGGACGGCCTTGAGGAGAACCATGACTTCGCGGTGTGCCGCGAGGGCACCTACCAGAAGGCCGTGACCGCGATCCGGCAGGCGGTGAACTCAGGCTTCCGCGTCACCACCAACACGACGCTGTTCGACGGCGCGGACCCCAACGCGGTGCGCGACTTCTTCGACGCGATGATGGAGATCGGCGTCGAGGGCATGATGGTGAGCCCGGGCTACGCCTACGACAAGGCGCCGGACCAGAAGAGCTTCCTCAAGCGCAAGACCACGAACGAGCTCTTCGAGATGATTCTCTCCAACCGGCGCGACGGGAAGCGCCGCTGGCGCTTCAACCAGTCGCCGCTCTTCCTCGAGTTCCTGATGGGCAAGCGCGAGTACGAGTGCACTCCGTGGGGCATGCCGACCTACAACCTGTTCGGGTGGCAGAAGCCCTGCTACCTGCTGCAGGAGGGATACGCGGACACCTTCGCGGAGCTGATGCGCGACACCGAGTGGGATAGCTACGGGCGCGCCTCGGGGAACCCCAAGTGCGCCAACTGCATGGTGCACAGCGGATACGAGGCAAGCGCCGTGAACCACACGTTTGCGAGCTTCGGCGGACTCTTCGCCACCGTGAAGGCGATGGTCTTCAACACCTACGCGAATCCGGTGGCCCGGAAGAAGCTCGATGAGGAGAAGACTCGTCCTCATGGTCCGATTGCGCATCTGGTGCAGCTTGGGTTCGCGACTGACATCGATGCGGCGCGCGCGATGGCCCGCAAGGGCGCGGCGTGAGCTTCAGGTCGGGATCGATCTCGTGCGTGCGGTGCGCTGTCGCGTCGGGCGCGGCGCCCCAGTCCGTTGATGACGCGCTCTTTGAGGCGCTGCAGTCCAACAGGATCCGACCCGAGTCCGCGGGTCAGGGCACCGACACGGCCAGCGGATGGATCGCAGGACGGCACCTGCTCGACCTCTGGTTCGGGTACGAGGCGAACGCGTTCGGCGGATGCCTGCTCGCGTCGATGCGCACCGACATGGCGAAGGTGCCCGCGGGGCTGCTCCGCGCGTACCGAGCGCTTGCGCTCGACGAGGCTGCAGGGATCGGCGGGCGCTCGAGGGCGACTGCGGCTGCTGGTGGCGCTGGGGCGGGTGAGCCTCGACGCGTGACTCGTGCTGATCGGCTCGACGCCAAGGACCGCGCCGACCGCCGCGGTCAGGAGGAGCTCTCGCAGGGGCTCTGGCGCCGCATCGCGGAGCGGCCCATGCTCTGGGATCTTGCGCTTGGCACGATCTGGTCTCCGGTCGGGTCGGACGCCGCGTTCGAGCAGCTCAACACGCTCATCGACTCCACCTTCGGGTGCCGCATCGAGCGGCAGACCGCAGGGCGCCTCGCCTCATCGATCCTTAGCGCGCGGGGCCGATCGCGCGACTTCGATGACCTGCTGCCCTCTGCCTTTGTGCCTGCACCCCAGGGTGTGGCGACCGACGAGGACGGCGCACCGCGCACCATCGGCGCGACTCCGGATGTGCCGTGGGCGACGATCCATCCGGCGGACTGGCTCGGCAACGAGTTCCTCCTGTGGCTCTGGTGGGCCACAGAGCGGCAGGAGGGACTGGTCGACACGGAGGATGGCGAGGTCGCGTTCGTGCTCGAGCGGTCTCTCGACCTCTCGTGCGCATGGGGCGTCTCTGGGGAGAGTGCGGTGCGCGGCGACGCGCCGACGCGCACCCCAGAGGCCGCACGCGCGCTGCTTTCAGGCAAGTGGCCTCGCAAGGTGGGCATGACGCTGTCCACGCAGGGGCGCGCGTACCGGTTCACGCTGCAGGCGGACCGGCTCGAGTGCGCCGGTCTCTCGCTTCCCAAGCCCGAGGAGCCGCCGTCGTCGGAGCGCGTCGCCATCGAGCAGCGGATCGACTCCTTCCTGACCTTCGACCGCGCGATGGTGTCGCTCTACACGGCGTTCGTGGTGCAGCGCACCGCAGACTCGTGGGCCGCGCAGCGCGACGCGATGCGCACGTGGATGCACGAGCGCGCCTTGTCGCGCGTCAGCGTCGCGGCCGGATAGCTGGGAATCGGGCATCCGGACGGTCCTGCGTGGCGCCCGTCGCGGGCGTGGCCATGCGTGCGGCAGGTTCCGCGCGGCACGCCGCCGCGCGCATCACGCTGGTGACGGCCACGCGACCCCGAGCTCGGTCGCGAGCGCGCGAGCCTGCTCGTCGTGCTCCCCATCTCGGAGTCGAGGGATCCAGTCCGCAAGGAGGCGCGCTGCGCGCTCGCGCTGGCCGAGCCTGCGCGACAGCACGGCGCTCGCCAGCAG
>VERO01000247.1 GCA_018882625.1 Phycisphaerales bacterium
CGGTTGTGCATGGCCACGTACACGCCCGGCGGCATCACCTGCACGGCCAGGAGCGCCTCCGTCAGGTTCTGCACCGCATCGGTGCGGCGGAGCTCCCACGGCCGCATGGCTCCGGTGAGCACGACGGCCTTGTCCAGCCTCGATGCGGCGAGCCGGGAGAGGATCGCGTCGCCCGAGACCGACAGCCGGTCAGTCCCGTGCACCACCACGACCCCGTCATGGCTCTTCAGCTCGTGCTCCACGCGGTCGGCGATCAGCGCATGGTCCGCGGGCGTCATGTCGAGGCTGTCCTTGTTCATGAGAGGCACACGGTCGATCGACACGCCGCGCAGCTCGAGCGACGACAGGATCGCGTCGAGCACGCTCACCCTGTTCGTGAGCATGCCCGCAAGCTCGTCGTAGGTCTTCTCGATGGTGCCGCCGGTCGAGATGAGCGCGACCCTGAACATCGCGCGCTCAGGCACGTGCCGTGGCCCGCGCCCGTGGCCGCGCGCGTCCTGCTGCCTTGCGCGCAGATGGCGTGCGCACGGTCTCCATGACGTACTGGAACATCAGGGGGGCCACGATGGTCGCATCGCTCTCCACGATGAAGCGCGGGGTCTTCACGCCGAGCTTGCCCCAGGTGATCTTCTCGTTGGGCGTGGCGCCCGAGTAGGACCCGAAGGACGTCGTCGAGTCGCTGATCTGGCAGAAGTAGCCCCACAGCGGCACCTTGGTGCGGCCGAGGTCCTGGTGCAGCATCGGCACGACGCAGATCGGGAAGTCGCCGGCGATGCCTCCGCCGACCTGGAAGAACCCGATCGAGCTCGACTTGCTCTGGCGGGTGTACCAGTCGGCGAAGGCGATCATGTACTCGACGCCGCTGCGCATCGTGGTGACGTTGCGGATGTTCCCGGCGATGCAGTGCGATGCGTAGATGTTGCCGGTGGTCGAGTCCTCCCACCCGGGCAACACCATCGGCAGGTTGCGCTCTGCAGCCGCCAGCAGCCAGCTGTTCCTCGGGTCGATCTCGTAGTGCTTGCGCAGCTTGCCCGAGAGCAGGATCCGGTAGAAGAACTCGTGCGGGAACATCCGCTCGCCGGCGCGGTCAGCCCGCGTCCACTCGTCGAGGATCGCGCGCTCGATGCGCCGGATCGCCTGCTCCTCGGGGATGCACGTGTCGGTGACGCGGTTCAGATGCCGGTCGAGCAGCCTCTTCTCGTCCGCGGGCGTCAGCTCGCGCCAGTTGGGCACGCGCTGGTAGTGCGAGTGCGCCACGAGGTTGTAGACGTCCTCCTCGAGATTCGCCCCGGTGCACGAGATGGCATGCACGAGGCCGCGCCTGATCATCTCCGCGAGCGAGATCCCGAGCTCGGCGGTGCTCATCGCCCCTGCGAGCGTGACGAGCATCGATCCGCCGCGCGAGATGTGCGCGGCGTACGCCTCCGACGCGTCCACCATGGTGGCGGCGTTGAAGTGGCGGTAGTGGGTCCTGACGAATTCTCGGATCGACATGGCGCGCCGAGCCTACACCGCAGCGGCTGCCGCCGGCTCCTCGGCTGCGGCGGCGTCGATCGCCTCCTGGGCGATCCTGCCGTCCGATCCCACCTGCTCGAAGCGCACCGAGACGCGCTTGGACACTCCACGCTGCGGCATCGTGACGCCGTGCAGGCGGTGGCAGGCCTGCATCGTCCGCTTGTGGTGCGTGATGACGATGAAGTGGCTCCGGTCGAGGAACCCCGAGAGCGACGCGCAGAAGCGCTCGGTGTTCGCCTCGTCGAGCGCCGCATCCACCTCGTCGAGGATGCAGAAGGGGGCCGGCTTGCTCTTGAAGATCGCCAGCAGCAGTGCCACCGTGGTCATCGACTTCTCTCCGCCCGAGAGCTGGCTGATGACGCGCGGTTCCTTCCCGGGCGGCTTGGCTCGGATCTCGATGCCCGAGGCCAGCCAGCCCACGTCGCCGGCCTCGTCAGGCAGCAGGAACATGTCCGCGCTACCGCCGCCGAAGAGCCGGCGGAACATGCCATTGGTGCCGCCGAAGTTCTCGCGCACCATGTTGAAGGTGCTCTCGAAGCGGACCCGGCTCTCGCTGTCGAGGCGCGCCACGAGCTGCTCGAGGTGGCTTCGTGCCGAGTCGATGTCGGCGAGGCTCTCCGCGAGCGCCTTGGTCCTCGACTCGAGCTCCTCGAGCTCGCCGATCGCGTCGAGGTTGACGTTGCCGAGGGACCGGATCTCGTCGCGCAGCGCATCCGCCTCGCGGGTGGCGCTCTCGCGGTCGAGGGAGTCGAAGGCGCCCTGCGCGCGCCGCTCGATGTGCAGGTCCCACCCGCCGGGCAGGTCAAGCTCCAGCTCCTCGCGCGCGATGGTCACCAGCGACTCGAGCCGCAGCTCAGCCTCACGCCTCGCGAGCTCCGCCTCCGTCCACGCGCGCTCCGCCTCGCCGACGCGGTCGCGCACCGCGCGGAGGGCCTCGCTCGCAGCCTCGTTCGCGGTGACAGCATCCGCCAGCTCCTGCGCGACTCCCGCGAGCGCTCCCGCGAACTCGTCATGGCGCGCCTTGGCCGCAGCCTGCTGCGCACGAGATTCCGCGATCGACTCCTCGAGGCTCTCGATGTGCGTCTCGCGGCGTCGGAGCTGGTCCTCCGCGGCGGTCCGCGACCTGCGCACCTCGGAGAGCGAGTCCTCGAGCATCGAGCACTCTCGCCGTGCCGCCTGCTCACGCGCGGAGCACTCGCCGAGCGCGAGGCGGGCCGACGCCAACGCCTCCTGCACCTCGTCGAAGGCACGCTGCGCCTGCGCCATCCGGGCCTGCTCGCGCGCCGCCGCCGCCGTCGCCTCGCCGAGGGCATCAGTCACCGTCCGGTGCTGCGCGTCAAGCGCCTCCCTCTCGCGCTCGAGGTCCGCCAGCCTGCGCTGGATCTCCGAGCGCTCGCTCTCCGCGGTCACCTGCTCGCGCTCGATGCGGGCGATCAGGACGTCGAGCCGCTCAACCTGGAACTGCTCCGAGATGGCCGTGCGGCGCGCGTCCTGGAGGCGGCTGTCGAGCGCCCGGTGCCTGTCGCGCGCCTGCTCGCCGAGCGACTCGACCTGCCCAAGCTGGTCCTCGAGCGACCCGATCTCCGCGGCAAGCACGCCGCTGCGCTGCGAGAGCTCGGCCAGCTCCGCGCGGCGGGCGACGATGCCGCCATGCCCGCCCGAGGTGTGCCTGGCGGCGCCGACGCTCACGGCGCCGGTGGGGTCCACGACATCGCCCGCCCACGTCACGATCCGTGCGCCGCGCAGGGGACCCTCCGAGAGCGCGCGGGCGCGCTCGAGAGTCTCGGTCACCCACGTGTCCTCGAGGAGCGCGTCCACGAGGGTCCGCGCCGATGCGGCCACGCGCACGGCATCCGCGAGGCGGGCGGCGCCGCGCACGCGCCGGCGATCCCGCGCCGAAGCTCCGGCGGGCACCATCGGGACAAATGTCGCGCGCCCCTCGATCTCGCGGGCCTCGGCGAGCGTGGGAGCCATCCCGTCGCGATCCGACACGACCAGCGATTCGAGCCACGGCCCGAGCGCGACCTCGACCGCAGCCGCCGACTTGCGGTCGGCCTCGATCATGTCGCCGAGCGCGCCCTTGACGGCGGGGAACCGCTGTGGCGCGGCAAGCACCGCGCGCACCGCGGAGCCGAATCCCTCTCGGGCCTGCTCGAGCTCGGCGAGGATGCTCCGCCGGCTCTCGAGCCCAAGACGCTCGTCCCGCAGCGACGCGAGTCGCTTCGCGAGCACGCCCGCCTGGTCGCCGAGCGACTCCGCAGCCT
>VERO01000248.1 GCA_018882625.1 Phycisphaerales bacterium
GGCATCCTGGAGCGCCATGCGCATCGACTGGACCGTCTGCGGCCTGAATGCGTTGCGGCACTCCGGCCGGTCGATGGTGATCTTCGCGATCCCGTCGGCCTTCTCGTACGCGATGTCGGGATAGCTTCCCGCAGCGGTCCAGGCGGCGGCGGGGCGCACGGTCGAGATGCGCGGGTCTGGCTTGGCCGACGGGGCGCTGGGCTTGGATGCAGGGGCCGATGCGGTGGGCGGGATCGTTGCCATGGTGGTGCTCACGAGCGGTGCGGGACGGATGCGGCGATGATCGAGGCGACCGCATCGGCGCAGGCCGTGGGCTGCTCCACATGGGCAGCATGGCCGGCACCGGGGATGGAGATCGTAGGCACATCGGGCGCGCACGCATGGATGCGCCTCGCGATCGCCGAGAACTTGTCGTCCAGCGCGCCATGCACGAAGGCCAGGCGGTGGCCACACTGGGCGGCGACACCCCACCGCGGCGCGCAGCGCCCGGGCGAGCACGCATCGAGGATCTGCGCCCACATCTCGCGGCTCGACCGCCGCACAAGGCCCGCACGGCGCCGCGCCACGACGCGATCGAACTCCGGGCTCGCACGCAGGGACGCGAACAGCGGCTGCGCGTACCACGCGGCGATGAACCCATCGGGATCCGACAGCAGGTGCGTGGCATGCGCATGATCGCGTCCGGCACGCAGCGACCGCTCGCGCAGCTCGTCGATCCCGGGATCGGCGCCGATCACGATGAAGGCCGCCAGCTCTCTCGCGCCGCCCGCGCGTGCGCGCCCAGCTGCAGCCTGTGCGCGTCCGGCCAGCGCAAGGCATACGCGGCCTCCAAGCGAGTAGCCGCACAGGACGATGGGACGTCCATCTCGCGTTGCTGCAGACGCCGCATCATCAATGTGCGACTCGAGCGCGCACGCCAGCGCATCAAGGCCGTCGCCCTGCGATGTCGCCTCGAACGGCGTGTCACTCGGCACGCGCACCTGCATCGCGGCATCGGCGTGCTCGCGCCCGCCCACTGGCAGTGCCGCCGCACCATGCGCGCCCGCGAGCGCCTCGGGGTCAAGGTGCGCCGCACGCGCCAGCGCATCTGCGCAGCCCTGCCTGCGGACGCAGTCGAGCAGGTCCACGGCCATGACGTCCGACATCCCGGCTGCAGCCAGCGCTCCGCGCATCGGCTCCCAGTCGTGCGGCTCGCCGAGAAACCCATGCACAAGCACCACCACCGCATCCCGCACGGTCATCGCGCGCTCCCCTGCACAGGGCGTGCCGCCAGCGCCTCGCGCACCGCGCTCGCGCACCGCGCCTGGATCTCGCGGTGATCGGCAATGATGCGACCTGCCTCCGCGCGCACCTCGATGATGCGCGCCGAATGCCGGGCTCCTGCGTGCGGCCCGCTCCCGTCGCGGCGCAGCCATCTGCCCATCGCATCGGCGAATCCGCGACCGTCGACCACCCGCTCGTACGCCAGCGAGAACATCGCTGCGGCGCCCTCGAAGTGGAGCCCGTGCGGGGAGTCGAACCAGGGCGAGTAGATGGCCGGATGCTCCGCGACCGGCAGGAATCGGAAGATGCCTCCGCCGTCGTTGTTCACCACGACGACGCACATGGGCGCCGGGAGGTCGCGCAGCAGCGACCATGACGCGAGGTCATGCAGCGCCGCAACATCGCCGATCAGCAGCAGCGCAGGCTTCCGGCTCGCGCGGCACGCGCCGGCCGCAGTCGCCACGATGCCGTCGATGCCGCTGGCGCCGCGGTTGGCGATGCACCACGGCGTCGCGACGCGGTCCGCGTGCATGTCGGCATCGCGCACCGGCATGCTCGAGGACAGCATCACCACCGCCCCCGCGCCATGCGCCGCACGAAGCGCCGCGCGCGCGACCATGGGCTCCGTGATGCGGCCATCCGCTGGCGCGCCCTGCTCGGGATCGCATCCGGCCAGTGCCGGCGCCACCGACAGGTCCGCGCGCCTCCACGCATCGGCGACGTCGCTGCCACGCGCACCCTTCGCAGCCTGCAGGCAGTCGGCCAGCGGCCCTGCGCCTACGCGCACACGCACCGACGCGCCGCGCGAGGGATCCATCGGCTCGATGCCGTCGCCGGCCACGGCCAGCGTGCACCCGGACATGACGGCATCGTCGATCCACTGCTGCACGCGCTTGCTCGCGATCCGGCCACCGACCCTGAGGATCATGTCCGGCCTGAGCGCATCGCGCACCGGATCGTGCGTCGATGATGGCGGACCGCCCGCACCGGCGGCGCACAGCACCAGGTCTGCATGATGCACGACGTTGGCCGGCGACCCGTCGCCGCGCAGGCCCGAGGTGATGTCCGCGATCACGGGCCACTGCAGCGCACGCGCCACCCGCGCGAGCGCCGCCGCCTCGTCGGGCGAGCGCGCGCCGCCGGCGACCATAACTCCGCGCCTCGACGCGAGCGCACGCTCGGCAAGCGCACCGATCTCAGCGTCGCGCGCCACCGGCCAGTGCGCACCGGCCTCGCGCAGCGGGGCGTCGCGGCCCGCATCATGAGCATCGCGCGCTGCCCCATGCGCGGCTGATGCGCACGCGTCGCCGTGCCCGCCACGTACCCACGGCAGCCCCGACTGCTGCCACTGCGCAAGGCTCGCCCCGACGGAGGGCGACAGGGACCATGGCACCGCGACCGGCGCCAGCGGCTCGCGGAACCTCCAGTTCACGTGCACGGGTCCCGCGGCGCTGCCGTCCCCGTCTCGGCCAGTGCCGGGGCCATGCGCGAGATCCCACGCCTGCGCCACAGCGTCAAGGGCATCGAGCGGAGATGCGCCGGGCTCGTTGGGGCACTGCACGTCAAGTGACGCACGCGTGACTGGCGCCAGCAGTCCAACCTGCGGCACGGACTGGTTGGCGCCGCAGCCATGCAGCTCTGGCGGCCGGTCCGCCGTGAAGAGCAGCATCGGGATCCCGTCCATCGACGCCTCGACTGCCGCAGGCATGAGGTTCGCCACAGCGGTGCCGCTCGTGGTGATGACCGCAGCGGCGCGTCCGGTGACCCGTGCCGCGCCGAGCGCGAGGAAGGCAGCGCCCCGCTCGTCATGCGCGACGAGCACGTCAACGGGATGCTCGCCTCCGGGCGGGATGCGGCCACGCAGCGCCGCAGCAGCAACAGCCAGCGGCGCCGAGCGCGAGCCTGGGCACACGACCAGCGTGCGGCACCCCCGGCGGACGCACTCCTCGATCGCGATCCGCGCCGCGAGGTGATTCAGGTTGGGATCGCTCATACGGCGCGCGACGCGGCGGAGGCCGGTCTCCGCGGGCGCGAGCCCTCCATCGGGGCCCTCCGCGCCAGCGGCGACTGCCCACACGGCGCGCGAAGCAGCGCGTCGAAGCTCTCGAGCTTGCGCGCCGTCTCGAGCCACTCTGCGTCAGCCTCCGAGCCGGCGACGATCCCGGCCCCAGCGAAGGCGGTCAGCGTGTCGCCGTCGACGATCGCCGATCGGATCCCCACGGCGAACTCGCTGGCGGATGCTGTCACCATGCCCACGGCGCCCGCGTACATGCCGCGCGCATGCGGCTCGTGCGCAGCGATGAACGACCGGGCCTCCCCCACCGGAAGCCCGCACACGGCGGGAGTCGGATGCAGGCGGCCGAGCACCGTGCCGTCATCCACGCCATCGCGCAGCTCGCCGGCGATCGGCGTCGAGAGGTGCTGCACATGCGCGCACCGCACAATGCGCGGCGACGCCGCGCAGGACAACTCCGCAGTCAGCGGACGCAGCGCCGACT
>VERO01000021.1 GCA_018882625.1 Phycisphaerales bacterium
GCGGTGGCGCGGGTGATTTCCTTCGCGGATGAGGGCACGGCGTTCATCTTCGGGAAGGCTGCAGACGATGGAGGTCCGTGGGGGTTCATCTTTGCGGTGAAGGTGCTGCCGATCATCATCTTCTTCGCGTCACTCATGGCTGTGCTCTACCACCTTGGGGTCATGCAGCGCGTGATCGCGATCTTCGCATGGGGCATCCGCACGGTGATGGGCGTGACCGGGACGGAGTCCCTCTCCGCGGCCGCGAACATCTTCGTCGGGCAGACTGAGGCGCCCCTGACCATCAGGCCGTTCATCGCAGGCCTCACTCGCTCCCAGGTGATGTGCGTGATGGCGTGCGGATTCGCGACGATCGCAGGATCGGTGATGGCCGCGTACATCGCGCTTCTTGGCGGGACCGATGAGGCGGCGCGCATCCTGGTGGCCAAGCACTTCATCACGGCGAGCGTGATGTCCGCGCCTGCGGCGATCGTGATGGCCAAGGTGATGATGCCGGAGACAGGAACGCCGCGGGAGGAGTCCCTCGCCTCGATGCGGTCGATGCCGAGCGCCTCCGCAAACGTCGTGGATGCCGCGGCGGTGGGCGCGAGCGATGGGCTGCGGCTTGCGCTGAACGTGGCGGCGATGCTGGTCGCCTTCGTGGCGCTGATCGCGCTGCTGAACTACCCGCTCGCTGCGCTCAGCGAGCTGGAGCCGGTGGCCGCCCTTCGCGCGCAGTGGGGAATCCCGGTGCTGACCTTCCAGAACATCCTCGGGATGCTGCTGAAGCCCCTCGCCTGGTGCATGGGCGCGGGGCCCGACTCCGCGGCGCTGGGGTCGCTCATGGGGCAGCAGGTGATCGCCACCGAGTTCGTCGCCTACGCGGACCTCGCGCGCATGAAGGACTCGGGTGCGATCTCGCCGCGCGGTGCTCAGGTCGCGACATTTGCGCTGTGCGGATTCGCGAACCTGCCGTCGATCGCGATCCAGATCGGGGGGCTCAGCGCGCTCGCGCCGGAGCGCCGCAGCGACTTTGCCTCGATCGCGCCGCGTGCGATGGTTGCGGGGGCGCTCGCCTGCTGGATGACAGGATCCGTCGCTTCGGTGCTGCTGCCTGGGTGAGCGATCGCAGTCGGCGACGGCCAGCGGGCCAGGGAATGCGCTTAGCCGCCGCCCGGGCCCTTGCCGCCGGGCTTGGTCATCGCGGTGGCATCGAGCAGCCGGTCGAGCTGCCTGTGGTCGAGGATGCCCGTGCGGGTGCAGTACTCGCGGATCGTCTCGCCGGTCTTCAGCGCATCCTTGGCCATCGCGGCCGCGGCGTCGTAGCCGATCACCGGCGCCAGCGAGGTGACCATCATGAGGCTCCGCTCGACAGTGGCGGCTGCCGCCGGCGTGGGTTCGAGGCCCGCGATGCACTTGTCCTGAAGGATGAGGCACGCGTTCGCGAGCAGCTCGACCGACTCGAGAAGGCGCTCGGAGATGACCGGCATGGCCATGTTGAGCTCCAGCACCGATCCGACCCCGCCGAGCGCTGCGCACGCGATGGCCGCATCGTTGCCCATCACCTGGCATGCGACCATGATCACGCTCTCGCAGATCACCGGGTTCACCTTTCCGGGCATGATGGAGGATCCGGGCTGCGTGGCTGGAAGCGCCAGCTCGCCGAGGCCGCAGCGCGGCCCAGAGCCGAGCCACCGGATGTCGTTGGCGACCTTGGTGAGCGAGACCGCGATGGTGCGGAGATGGCCATGCGCCTCCACCACGCAGTCGCGCGTGGCCTGCGCCTCCACATGGTTGCGCGCCTCGGCGAATCGGATGCCGGTCGCGCGGGTGAGGCGAGCGCATACCTTGGCGCCCAGCTTGGGGTGCGCATTGATGCCGGTGCCGACGGCGGTGCCGCCAATGGGCAGGTTGCCGGCCAGCGCCGCAGCCGCCATCGACGCGCGTCGGATGCCCTCCTCGACCTGCGCGGCGTACCCCGAGAACTCCTGTCCGAGCCGGATCGGAGTCGCATCCATCAGGTGCGTGCGGCCGATCTTCACGATGCGGTCCCATGCCTTGGCCTTGGTGCGCAGTCCCTTGGCCAGCCGGTCCAGCGCGGGCACCAGGACCTCGTGGATCGCTACCGCTCCAGCCACCTGCATCGAGGTCGGGAAGGTGTCGTTGGAGCTCTGCCCGCAGTTGACGTCGTCGTTGGGGTGGACGGGGTGCTTCGATCCGATCGGCTTGCCGGCGCGGCGGCTGGCCACGTTGGCAATCACCTCATTCACGTTCATGTTGGTCGACGTTCCCGAGCCCGTCTGGAACACGTCGATCGGGAAGTGGCGCATGAACTCCGGATCGTGGCCGGGCGTCCCGTCGGGCTCGAGGGCGGCAAGGATCTCGTGGCACGCGCCCACGATGGCGATCGCCTTGGAGCGTCCGAGCGTCCGGAGCTCGGCGTTCGCCTCTGCGCAGCAGCGCTTGAGCAGCACGTGCGCCGCGACCTGCCGTCGGGGCACGGGACGGAACGAGACGGGGAAGTTCAGGACCGCGCGCTGCGTCGTGGCGCCGTAGAGCGCGTCAGCGGGCACGGACATGTCGCCCATCGAGTCGCTCTCACGACGGGTTGCGGTGCGCCTTGAAGATCCCTTGGTTCGCGTCGATGCCATGCCATAGCCTCCGTGGATTGGGACGGAGATCCTACGGCGGAAGGGGCGGCGAGTCGCGCGTGCGCGTCGTGCATGACGTCAGGGCGGTCTGCGTCGGCGCCGGGCAAGGAGCCCTGGCATTGCGGCAAGAAGCGCAAGCGCCCCGGGAGCTGGGATCAACCCGGCGCTGGCCCACGATTCGGGCTCGGTGTGCCAGAGGTACTCGAAGATCGCCTTGGGCTGCCCGAAGTCGGATCCGGCGAGCTGGAGCCGCATCCACCCGTAGCTGTATCCCTCATTGCCGCTGTTGCGGAACCGGAAGCCGAACAGGTTCTGCGAGCTGTTGAAGTTGAATGCCGCGCTCCCGGTTGTCTCGATGCCTAGGGGTCCGGAGGCGAATGACGCTGCGCTGCCGATCTCCGTCCTGAACTCCAGGTTGTCGACGAGCGATGCGCTTGAGCCGCCAGCGGCCATGAAGCCCAAGTCGCCCTGCCCGGCGAGGACCATCGTGCCCACGCCGTAGATGTTGAGGTCCCATCCAGCCACCGCATCGCGCGAGGAGCCGAACGACCCGGTGTTGAGGTCAAGGAACAGGCCATCCGCCGTCGAGGGGATGTTGATGCTCACGACACCGCTGTAGACATAGGCGGCGTGCACGGCGGGGACAGCACCGAGCCCGGCGAGCGCGCCGATTCCAGCGGTGATGATTCCTCCCGGTCGTGGACCGTGGCTCGTGGGTTGGGGATTGTGTGCCATGGGCATGCTCCGGTGCGGACGTGCAGTCCGACACCGAACCTTCGAATCCCTCAATTCGAAGGCAAGCCGAAATCCTGAATTGACCGATCGGCGCTACTGGGCCGTGTAGCCGCCGTCCACGGTGACGCACTGGCCGGTCACGAACGCTGACCCCGTCGAGCAGAGCCAGCGGATTGCCGACGCCACCTCCGAGACGGTCCCGATGCGGCCCAGGGGGTGGTGCGCGATGAGGGCGGACTTTGCGGCGCTGTCGTGCCCTGCGAAACGGTCGATCATGTCCGTCTGGATCGCGCCCGGGCAGACCGCGTTCACGCGGATCCCCAGTGGGGCGCACTCGAGCGCCGCCGTCCGGGTGAGGCCGATGACGGCGTGCTTGCTCGCCACGTACACCGACGCACCCGGGAAGCCGAGCTGGCCGGCGATGGACGAGAGGTTCACGATGGCACCGCCTCCGCGCGCGCGCATCGCAGGGATCTGGTGCTTCATGCCCATGAGGACGCCGCGGACGTTGATGCCCAGGATCCGGTCGCAGAGCTCCTGGGTCACCTCGGTGACCGGACACCCCGACTGCTCGAGCCCGGCATTGTTCACTGCCGCATCGAGGCCACCAAACTCGCTCACGGCGGCCTGCACGCTCGCGCGGACGTCGGATTCGACGGAGACGTCGGTGCGCACGAACACGGCCTTGCCGCCAGCAGACTCGATGCGCCGCACGGTGTCCTTGCCTTCGTCAACCAGGATGTCGGCGACGATGATGGAGTAGCCGTCGCGGGCCATCTCGATGGCGGTCTCCCGGCCGATCCCTGCGCTCGCCCCGGTGACCAGCGCAACCTTCGATCGTGCATCGCTCATGGTGCCACAAGCCTAGGCGCACCCGGCAGCTGCGCACGCTGGAACCAGGCCAGCGCGGAGAACACCCTGAAGAGGATCGTGTCGGGCAGGGCAAGGGCCGCACCCTCCGCGCGGAGCGCCGGAGTGAAGAGTTCTGCCCGAATCGCCGCCTCCAGCGCATCCCTCGGAAGGCCTCGCTGCATGACGTACTCGCGCAGCACCTGCGCCGACGGGTTCGTGAATCCCTCCTTCCGAGAGGACCAGCAGATGTCGTCAGGGAGGTTTCCGCTCGCAGCCTTCCGGAGCACCCACTTGGTCCGTCCATCCCGGTAGATGAGGTCTGTGGACATCCGGAAGCACAGGTCCACGAGCCGGTAGTCGAGGAAGGGGCAGCGTGTCTCGAGGTTGACGGACATGCTCATCGCGTCACCGTACTGCAGGAGATTGGTGAGGCACGTGCGGTGCGAAAGCTCGAGCTCGCGCGCGAGGTTGCCGCCGGACAGGGTCACCGACGGCATCTCCGCGCTCGTGCCCACGAGCGCCCCGGCTCCGAGCAGCCTGTTCGCGCCCCAGCGCCGTCCCTGCTCGAGGCGGGCCGTCCGGCTCATGTGACGGATGAGCTCGAGGAGCGCACGGATTGGTCCGAGCGTACGCACATACTTCAAGGCGGCGCGGGAGGATTGCCCCAGCTGGCCGGCACGGAGCCTGTCGGCCGCTGCATACATGGAGAAGGGCGGGTATCCGGCGAGCAGCTCGTCGGCGCCCTGGCCCTCCAGCATCACGGTCACGTGCCGGCGCGCTGCGCGGCACAGCTGCATGTAGGGCACGATCGCCGTGGAGAGGTGGCCGCAGTCGAGGTAGTGCACGCAGTCCTCGAGCACGTCGACCGTCTGCGACGGATCCGACTGCGGGATCGCGGTGGACCGGTGCCCGTACATCGATGCGATGCGCTCCGCTGCGGGAAGCTCCGATTGCTCGCGCGGCTCGTACCAGGCCGTGAAGGCCTCGAGATGGTGACCCCACCTCTGTGAGGTGATCCATGCGATCGATGTGGAGTCGAGACCGCCGGAGAGGCTCAACCCCACCGGCACGTCGCTCCGGAGGCGAATGCGCACCGCGTCCTCGAGCAGCTCCCCGAACTGCCGGACTGCATCGGCGTCCTCCATGCGCACGCGTTCCGCCGGGAATCTCCAGTAGGGGACCGGTGCCAGGTCGGCCGGTTCTGCATTGCCAACGCGCACTGCGGCGCCGCATGCGATCGGGAACCGCTCGATGCCTCGGTACCACGACTGCGGCCTCTCGCCGCCCACGCCAAGCCTGAGGAAGAGCCCGATCGACTCGAGGTCGGGAGCCGGCGCATGTCCCATGAACGCGACGATGCCCTTCGCCTCGGAGCAGAGCACAAGGCGACCCTCGTGCCGGGCCACATGCAGCGGCTTCACGCCCCATCGGTCGCGGGACACGATGAACTCGCCCCGAGACACGTCGCCGTAGACCAGGCTCCACATGCCGTTGAGCCGCGGCAGCGCATCGGTGCCCCAGCGCATCAGGGCCTGCAGCAGGACCTCGGTGTCGGATGATGTGCGGAAGCTCACGCCAAGCGCGCGCAGCTCGTCGGCGAGCTCCACGTAGTTGTAGATCTCGCCGTTGAAGACGAGGCAGTGCCGGCCGCACTCCGACCAGAAGGGTTGGTTGGCCGCAGCGCTCGGATCGATGACCGACAGACGGACGTGGCCGAGCGCGAACGAACCGTCAGGGCTGATGTGCACGCCGCACGCATCAGGGCCCCGATGCGCAATGGCGTCAAGCGCGCGGGAGACGCGCACATGCGCATCCGGAGGAAGCGGATGGCGCCGGGAGCCGAGCACAGCGAAGATGCCGCACATGGTGGACGCCCTCGGGCGCCGGCGGAAGTCTACGGGGGCGCGGGGAACCACCACTAGACTCGTGCCCACGCATGCCGAAGCTCATCGACATCGTCGCCGGCGCCCGCCCTAACTTCATGAAGATCGCCCCGATCATGCGCGCCATGGCGGCCCTCGGCGAAGGGGGGCGGTCAGCGCCCGTCGTTCCGCGGCTCGTCCACACGGGGCAGCACTACGACCGCCGCATGTCGGGAGACTTTTTCGAGCAGCTCGGGATTCCCGAACCGGACGTGAACCTCGAGTGCGGCTCGGGCACTCAGGCCGAGCAGACCGCGGCCATCATGACCAGGTACGAGCGGCTCCTGATCGACGCCCCATCAGGGGCATGCGTGGTGGTTGGGGACGTCACGTCAACCATGGCGTGCACGATCGTGGCGCGCAAGATGGGGATCCCCGTGGCGCACGTGGAGGCGGGCATCCGCTCGGGCGACTGGAGCATGCCTGAGGAGATCAACAGGGTGGTGACCGACTCGATCACCAACTGGTTCTTCACGACAAGCGAGGTGGCGAACGCAAACCTCCGCCGCGCCGGCGCCGCGGAGTCCAGCATCTTCTTCGTCGGGAACACGATGATCGACACGCTGCTGGCCAACCTTGGCCGTCTCCGCGAGCCCGCATTCTGGGGACCTGAGAAGCTCGAGGCGGGCAAGTACCTCGTGCTGACTCTGCACCGGCCTGCGAATGTCGACGATCCCGCGTCCCTGCGGCAGCTTCTGGACACGGTCGCGGCGCACCGTCGCGGGCGTGCTGTCGTGTTCCCAGTGCATCCGCGCACTGCGAAGAGCCTTGAGGCGCTTGGTGGCGTGCCAGAGGGCATCCGGCTCGTCGAGCCGCAGCCCTACCTGGAGTTCATCCACCTCGTGAAGCACTCCTTCGGCGTGATCACCGACTCCGGCGGCATCACCGAGGAGACGACGGTCATGGGCATCCCGTGCATGACGCTGCGCGGCAGCACTGAGCGTCCCGAGACGGTCACCATGGGCACCAACGAGCTGATCGGCACCGATCCTGCCGCGATCCCGCCGGCGATGGCACGGCTGATGGACGGGAAGTGGAAGACGGGTACCATTCCACCGCTCTGGGATGGGGGCACGGGCGAGCGCATCGTGTCGCACCTTGTGCAGCTCCTGGCGCCGTGACCTGCATGACCAACGGGTTAAACAGTCCGCGCGTGCTCGCGCTGCTCTCGGTTGCTGGACAGCCACGGCTGGCGAAGAGGATCGACGTGCTCGAGGCGATGGGATGCCGTGTTCATGCAGGACTCTTCAGGCGGGAGCGCGAGCGCGGCCGGATGCCGCAGTGCGAGCTGACGGAACTCGGACGCATCGAGGACTTCCGGTACCTGTCGCGCATCCCGACGCTGTGGCGCGCTCGCGCGACGGTGAGCCGCCTTGCCGGGCAGTGTGACGTGATCTACGCGTTCGGACCGGATATGGCGCTGCTCGCCTCGCTCGCCACATCCAAGCCGATCATCATGGAGATCGGCGATGTCGTCACGATGCAGGTGCGGGGTGACCTGCTCGGTGCGGCCTACCGGCGCCTCGACCGGTGGATCGCCCGGCGGTGCGGTCTGATCGTCACCACGACCCCGAGGTTCCTCTCGGAGCACTTCCGGCGCTGGCTCGGCGTCGACACACCCGGTCTCGTGCTCGAGAACAAGGTCGAGGCGCGATGGGCCGAGTCGGTCCGTGCGGGCGACGGGCCGCCTCGTCGTCGGCGAGGTCCCGGAGATCCGGTGCGCATCGGCTACTTCGGCCTCCTGGGATGCCAGTGGGCCATGGACACGCTGCATGAGCTGGCGCTGGCGAATCCGGGGCGGTTCGAGATCATCCTTGCGGGAAAGGAGTGGCCTGGAGCGGACCTGAAACGGCTGCTGGCCACCACGCCGGGAACCGAGTACCGCGGGCCGTACCGGTCGCCTGAAGACCTGCCCGGACTCTATGGCTCAGTCGACATGGCGTGGGTCTGCTATCCACCGATCGCGGACGGCGACTGGAACCTCAAGTGGGCGAGGCCCAATCGCTTCTACGAGAGCTGCCTGTTCAGGGTCCCGATCATCTCGCGCGCAGGATCCTCGGATGCCGAGGACGTCACGCGGCTCGGGATTGGTGCGGTGATTGACCGCGTCGACCCCAGGGAAGCTGCGGTGCAACTGGCGGGCATGATCACGGACGAGTCGCTCGCGGCGTGGACGGATTCGATGGAGCGCGTTCCGCGTTCGGTGTACAGCTACACCGACGAGTTTGACCGTCTCCTCTCCGAGATCTGCAGGCTTGCGCGCACGAGTTCCCGCGCCTGAGGGCCTGCACGCGATGGACGTGTCGAAACCCCATCCCTTCCAGGAGGAGTTCGACCGGCGTATGGCCCACGCCACGCGCAGCATGCTGGTCGCGCGCATCATGGCGGTGGCGGATGTGTACGGCGTGCCCATGAGCAGGCGCTCGTAGTGAGGATCCCTGGAGCGACGAGAGGGTGGCTGAGTTCCTGATGGAGCAGGTTGACACCGCTATTGTGCGATGTACAGTAGCGTGCACTTGGCACTACCGCGTCCAGAAAAGCTGCAGAGAGACCTGAGCGTCGGCACGGCATGGCTCGTCGTGCTCGCCACGATCGCCGGTGCGGCTGAGCCCATCCATGGCTACGAGATCGCCCGGCGACTCGCGGACGAGGCGCCCGCAGGGCTCTCCTTCAAGCAGGGCACGCTCTACCCGATGCTGCGGGCGCTCGAGGCCGATGGGCTCGTGCGGAGCACGCTTGTCCCGTCCTGCGAGGGACCTGCCCGCAAGTGCTTCACGCTGACTGCGGATGGGCATCGTGTGCTCGATGCCTGGACCGCCACGTGGCGCAGCACGCGCACGTGGATTGACCGAGTGCTTGGAGGAATCGATGCACGGTGATGACCCGCAGCCGAGTGGCGGTACGGACCCCCGTCAGCAGGTGATGCGGTACATCGCCGCATTCGAGGCGGAACTTGCGGGATGCGACCCGGCGCTGCGCCACGATGCCGTGATCGATGCGGAGACGCACCTGCGCAGCGCGATCGACGGTGGAGTGCCCGTCGAGCGCGCCATCGAGGACTTCGGGACGCCCCAGGAGGTGGCTCGTGCGTATCTGGAGCAGGACAGCGAGGCGTATGGGTGGAGGTCGAGCGGTCGTGGCGCACCGGATCATGTGGCGAGCGAGGGCGCAACGAGCGCCACTCGCGGCGATGCGTCGGCGGCACTGCCGGCAGGATCCGCGGCGCCCCAGCTGTCGCCGAAGCGCAGCCTTGCGTCGCGCATCCCGATCATCGGCATCTGGCTCGATCCGCGCGCGTGGGGCGCGCTGGTGTACTTCGGCGGGGTGGGATTCGCGCTCTCGGTGGCCTACTTCGTATGGAGCGTGACGATCGGCTCGCTCGTCATCGGCCTCGCGCCACTGGTGATCGGCATACCGCTGCTGGTGCTGCTGCTCGGATCCGCACGCGCACTGTGCCTCGTCGAGGGCAAGGTGGTGGAGACGCTTCTTGGCGTTCGGATGCCGCGCCGTGTGCAGCCTGTCGAGGGCGCGGACTCGGTTGGATTCTGGCAGCGCATCCTGTGCTGGCTGCGCGACGTGCGCAGCTGGCTATCGCTGGCGTACCTGCTGGGGAACTTCTTCGTGAGCATCGGCACGTTCGCGCTGACGATCACGCTCTGTGCGGTGAGCGTCGCGCTGGTGGCTGCCGGCATCGCATCGCTGCTTGGCATGTCGCCGATCCTCATCGGCGACGGGTCTGAGCAGGTCACGGTCCACCTGCTGTGGTGGAGGCTCGAGCCCGATGCGAGCGGAGCCCTGCACATGCCCCGCGCGGCGGCCATCCCGATGATCGCTCTTGGACTGGCACTGGCCACCGCAACGCTCTGGCTGATGCGCGGGCTCGGCTGGATCTACGGTCACGTGGTGCAGGCGATCCAGGTCGCGCGGCCGCACGCCGCTGGCGCGCCGCCCCGTGCAGCCCACTCCCAGGCCACAGCGCCTGCGGCAGGTTGATAGTTTACGAATGGCCGATTTTCACAATATCATCCCTGCGTGCCACCCCCCCACAGGAATTCGCCCATGATCGCCATCAGGAACCTCGTCAAGATCCACCCCGGTCCGGTGTGCGCCCTTCGCGGCGTCGACCTCGACATCCCTGAGGGCATGTTCGGGCTGCTCGGCCCCAATGGCGCCGGCAAGAGCACCTTCATGAGCATCGTGGCCGGGCTCGTGGAACCCACGGCGGGCACGGTGACGCTCGATGGGCATGACACGATCGCGGACCCGGGCTACATGCGCGAGCGGCTTGGCTACCTGCCGCAGGACTTCGGCTTCTACCCCGACCTCAGCGGTCGCGCGATGCTCGAGTTCCTGCTGCGCATGAAGGGGATCAGCGGTCCACGCGGACGCCGCACGCTCGCGATGGAGCTGCTGGCCCGCGTGAATCTCACTGCAGCCGCGGGCCGAAAGGTCGGCGGATACTCAGGCGGCATGCGTCAGCGGCTTGGGCTTGCGCAGGCGATCGCGGGAAACCCGCGGGTGCTGATCGTGGACGAGCCGACCGCGGGCCTCGACCCGGAGGAGCGCCAGCGCTTCTACCGGCTGCTCGCCGAGATGAGCGCGGGACGCGTCGTGCTGCTCTCGACGCACATCGTCGAGGACGTCGCGACCCTGTGCCCGCAGCTGGCTGTGATCAGGTCCGGCGAGCTTGTGGCGCACACGACGCCCGAGGCCGCGTGCGGCGCCGTGGATGGGCTGATCTGGGAGGGATTCGTCGATGACGCGGCACTGCCGGAGTTCGCGCGTCATCACCGCGTGATCAGCGCGGTGCTCGCTGGAGGTCGCACCAACCGCGTGCGCGTCTTCGTGGGCGTGGGCAAGGCGCCGCCCGATCGCTTCTCGCAAAGCGCCGGCACGCTCGAGGACGCCTATCTCGTGCTGATGCGGTGCTCCGCGGATGAGGTGCCGCCGGCCCTGGCGCGATCTGTGCCGGAGCCTTCCGCGGGCGCCGCGGGGGCGCCCCCCGTTCCGCGTGCCGGCGGAGCCGCCGCAGCGGCCGGAGGTGCTCGGTGATCTCGAGGCTGCTCGCCTATCCGCGCCTCGACGTGCTCACGTCATGGCGCCGGCCGATGAACATCGTCATGCTGGTGGTGTTCGGCTTCATGTCGATCGGGCTCTACTCGGGCAACGTGTCGGTCAACGCGGGCAGCGCGGACACTGGCGGCGTGAAGGTGGCCATCAACAGCGCCTTCAACCTGGCCTTCGTGGACGTGGTGGTGTGCTCCCTGATTCTGCCGTTCTTCGTGGCCGTGGCGTGCGGCATGCCGGCGCTCGCGGATGCCGACCGGCGCGTCATGCCGATCGTCAGCTCGACGCCGCTGACGCACATGCAGTACGCGGCATCCCGCTTTGCCGGGTCGGTGCTCGTGCTGGCGCTGATACTCGCCCTGTGGATGCTCATCCAGATGGGCATCCTCGAGCTGGCGCCAATCGACGAGAACGAGCGCACCCGCGTCGCGTTCTCGCTCTGGGCCCACGTGGGCCCGCTGCTGATGATCGTGCTTCCGATGGTCGTGTTCGTCGGCGGCGCCTCGATGTGGCTTGGCGCGCTGACGCGCCAGCCCGTGCTCGTGTTCGCGCTGCCGGTGGTGATCCTGGTCACGGGCATCTTCTTCGTGTGGAACTTCAACCCCGAGTGGCTGCCCCGGTGGGTCGACCTGGCGATGCAGGCGGCGGATCCCACGGGGTTCCGGTGGTTCTTCCGGACGTACGTGCAGGAGGATCGGGGCGTGGCCTTCTACAACAGCGCTCCGCTGTCGCTCGATGCCCTGTTCACGACGAGCCGGATCGCAATCGCGGCGACCGGCCTGCTTCTCGTGTGGATGACCGGCCGTCGGCTGGCGTGGAACGCGCGGTCCGACCGGCGTGTCGGGGACGCGCAGGCGCTGGTGGTCGCCGCGCGCGCGTCCGACCGCGCGCAGGTGGCGCAGCACGCGGCGCTCGCCGCCCGCGGCGCGGCGCCCGAGTTCACCGCATCCCGGCCTGGGTTCATCGGCACGCTGTGGGGCATCCTGGGCATCGAGCTGTGGGCGCTCGTGCGCTCGCCCGGAGTGTGGCTGTTCGGTCCGCTGATCCTGCTCCAGACGATCGCGAGCTCCGCCTTCGCATTCGGTCCGCTGGGGACCTCGCTGCTGATCACCGCCGGATCTGCGGCCGCAGAGTCGTTCAACACGCTCACGCTGCTGCTGTGCCTGCTCACGCTGTTCTACACGGTCGAGAGCCTGGTGCGCGAGGAGCGCTGCGGCCTCGCGGGCATCTTCCGCTCCACCCCAATCCCGACGGGCGCCGTGCTTGCGGGCAAGGTGCTCGCGAATGCCGCGCTGGCCGTCGTGATCATCGGATGCGCGGCGATCGCCGTGGCCATCGTGATTGTGGTGCAGTACTTCCGGACGGGCATCATGATGCCGATCGAGCCCGCCACGATGCTGCTGATCCTCGGCGCGCTGCTGGCGCCGACGCTCATGGTGTGGTGCGCATTCGTGACGCTGCTGTATGCGCTGCTGCGCAACCGATTCGTCGTGTACGGGGTCGCGCTTGCGGCGCTCATCGGCACGGGGCTCGCGACCCAGTTCGGCTACCTGAACTGGCTGACGGCGTGGCACATGTGGAGCGCGGTGCGCTGGAGCGAGCTCGACCGGCTCGCGTTCATGTGGGATGCCATCGTGGCCAACCGCATCGCCGTGCTGCTGCTTGCGGCCCTGCTCGTGGTGCTTGCGCTCCGGTTCTGGCCGCGGCGGACGCCTGACCTGCGCGCCGTCGCGGACCGGTTCAGGCCGAGGCCGCTCCTCCGTGCGGCGCTCATCCCGCTGATTGCGGCCATTCCTGTGGTCGCGGTCGCCATCTACATGGCGGTGCAGATCCGCACGGGATACGAGGGAAAGCCGGCCGAGAGCGCGGCGAAGGCCTACTGGACCCGGAACTCGCGCACGTGGGAGGAGGCGCCACTGCCCGCCCTGGACCGGGTGGATGGCGACGTGAAGCTCTTCCCGGATTCGCGCGAGCTTGAGGTGACGGCCACGATGGTCATCAGGAATCCGCACCAGAAGCCGATGGATGAGGTGCCGATCACGGTCGGGCTCCACTTCGAGTCGTCCGACTGGACGGTCGATGGAGTCGCCACGGATCCGACGCGCAAGGACCAGGCCCCGCCGTGCATCGAGGACCGGAGCGGCCTGTACGTGATCACGCCGAAGGTGCCGCTCGCGACGGACCAGACGGTCACGGTCTCCTTCCGCCTCAAGGGCGCGTTCCCGGATGGATGGTCGCGCTTCGGTGCGGGCACAGGGGAGTTCCTGCTGCCGTCGGGCGTGGTGCTCACGACGTTCTCGCCGAGCTTCCTGCCCATGGTGGGGTACGCGGAAGGCGTCGGCGTTGACGAGAAGAACAGACGGGACGACCGCGACTACCCGCTCGACCTCTGGACCACGCGCGTCGATCCGGCGTTCGGTCCTGCATGGCCCACTCAGGTGCGTCTTGCGGTCGAGGCGCCCGAGGGGTGGACCGTGAACGTGGTCGGCATCGAGCGCGAGTCGTCGGTGGCCGATGGCCGGCGCCGCACGGTGTGGGAGACCGAGCATCCGGTGCGGTTCTTCAACATCGTCGGCGGACCGCTCGAGGCCGCCAAGGGCGAGCGCACGACGATCTACCACTCTGCGCGGACGCCGCACAACGTCGCCACCATGGTCGATGCGCTTGACGATGTGCGCACGAGGTACTCGCAGTGGTTCGGCCCCTATCCATGGGAGAACCTGCGCGTGACCGAGTTCCCGGGGATCGCCGGATATGCCCAGGGCTTCCCCGGCAACATCAGCTTCTCGGAGACGATCGGCTACCTGTCGCGCCCGGTCGAGGAGGGCGAGGAGGGCACCTTCGACGCGGCGTACTACATCGTCGCGCACGAGGGCGGGCACCAGTGGTGGGGCAACATCGTGATGCCGGGACGGGGTCCTGGCGGCAACATCATCAGCGAGGGCCTTGCGGAGTTCAGCGCGATCATGCTGCTGCACCACGAGCGCGGCGCGGACCAGGCGACCGTGCTGCGGCGCCGGTGGGAGCAGGAGTACGTGCTTGGGCGCAGCGCAGACAATGAGCGGCCGATCAATCGCGTGACGGGCAGCCGTCCCGGGGACGGCGTGATCACCTACCAGCGCGCAGGGCTGGTGTTCTGGATGCTGCGCGGCCTCATGGGCGAGGAGGCGATGCTGGCTGGGCTGCGTGACTTCGTCGTGAAGTGGAAGGACGGCGTGAAGACGCCGGAGGGACTCGACTTCCCGCTGATCGAGGATCTCGTGGAGAGCCTTCGGGCTCGCGCGCCTGACGCGGCGGCCTTCGATGCGTTCGCCAGCCAGTGGATCCTCGGGAAGGTGCTGCCTGACCTGGCGCTCAATGACGTGTCGGTGAGCGGCGGCGGGAGCGAGTACGTCACGGTCGCGTCGCTCGCGAACTCGGGCACGGGCTCCGCGGAAGTGATGGTGCGCGTATGGGGCGAGGAGCCCGAGGGCGAAGGGGATCGCCTGCGCCAGGATGTGCGCGTGCGCATTAGTCCCGGGGCGTCTTCGCCAGTGGAGGTAAAGACGAGCTTCGTGCCCGACCGCATCGAGGTTGATCCGGAGGTCGAGCTGCTCTTCTCGGGGCGCAAGCGCTGTGAGCGTGCGTTGCCCGTGGCCGGGGTGGTGAAGGGTGCTGGCGCCTCGGAAAAGGCACCCTAGATTCACGACAATATGGTCAGTAATTGAGGCGTCAGGACCGCGAGCAAGCCTGTCCGAGAAGTTTGTGCGGTTCGGCATGTGAAGCCCTTGTCCCCGCCGAGCCGACCTCATAATGTTGAGGGCTGCCGACTCCCGAGGGGAGCCGGGGCCCGCGGCATGCGGCGGGCCTGACCTGCCCGAGCACTCTCCGACCCTGACCCACACCATGGCTTCACCCGCGCCTCCCGCGTCCGTTCTCCCTGCGCCTCCTGCGAGCATCGGCCGCGATCTGACAGCTGGCGTCGTGGTGTTCCTCGTCGCCATCCCACTGTGCCTCGGAATCGCGCTCGCGTCCGGGGCACCGTTGCTTTCCGGGCTCATCTCGGGCGTGATCGGCGGCATCCTCGTGGGTGCCCTCAGCGGATCGAGCATCAGCGTGACGGGCCCTGCCGCGGGTCTCGCGGCGATCGTGCTCGCGCAGATCACCTCGCTCGGCTCCTTCGAGGCATTCCTGCTGGCGGTGGTCCTGGCTGGCGGAATGCAGGTCGCCTTCGGGCTGTTCAAGGCTGGAGCCCTCTCCAAGTTCTTCCCCACCAACGTCATCAAGGGGCTTCTCGCGGCCATCGGCGTGCTCCTGATACTCAAGCAGGTTCCCCACCTTGTCGGCCACGACTCGGACTGGCAGGGGGACATGGCGTTCCGCCAGGAGGACGGCGACAACACCTTCTCGGCGCTGCTCCATGCGATGCGCGCGTTCCTTCCAGGCGCCGCACTGGTGGGCCTTGTCTCCGTGGCGATCCTGGTCGCATGGCAGAGCGTTCCCGTCCTCAAGAGGAGCCTGTTTCCCGGACCGCTCGCGGCCGTGCTCGGAGGCACGCTCCTGAGCGAGGGGCTGCGCTGGAGCGGCTCGGCATGGGCCATTGACCCTTCGCACCTCGTGAATGTCCCGGTGGTCGGCAAGGATGGCCTCGAGTGGAGCGCCATGATCACCTACCCGGACTTCAGCAGGATCGGCGACAGCGCGATCTGGATTGCGGCGGGCACGCTCGCCATCGTTGCATCCATCGAGACGCTGCTGAATCTCGAGGCCACCGACAAGATGGATCCGCTGAGGCGGGCCTCGCCGCCCAACCGCGAGCTGCTGGCGCAGGGCACCGGCAACGTCGCGGCGGGCCTCATCGGCGGGCTGCCCATGACCTCGGTGATCGTGCGCAGCTCGGTGAATGCGATGGCGGGCGGCCTCTCCCGCGTCTCGGCCATCTTTCACGGCGTGCTCCTGCTGGCCAGCGTGGCGATGCTGCCTGGCCTGCTGAACACCATCCCGCTCGCGACACTCGCCGCGGTGCTGGTGGTCACCGGAT
>VERO01000249.1 GCA_018882625.1 Phycisphaerales bacterium
GGTCTGTGGTCTCCGAGGAGGAGGGCGCGGAGTACACGCTTGCGGCGCTCGACGCGCTCGCGCTGATCGCGGACTCGGGCAGCCCCGTGTTCGACATCAGGAACGCCGAGCTGCCGCTTCTTGCGGCGCTCGCGACGGCGACGGGCGACACGCGCCTGCGCGTGGCGGACGTCGTGGCGAGGGTGCCTACCGACCGGTCGCAGCGGACGCTGATGGACGCCGCGCTCGCGGCACAGGCTGACGACCAGGCGGGGCTCCTGCTGCGGGTGGCGGAGAGCGCGCGTCGCTTCGGCAACATGCTCGAGCCGCAGCAGGTGGATGCGCTGCGCAAGGTGATCACGTCGTCGTCAGCACCCGCTGCGGATGCTGCGGGCGCCGCCTACGGCGCACTTGGCCTGCCGGTGCGCGACGTCGTGAAGCTGATTGTCACGGAGTGATCGGCGCCTGTGATATTCTCCGCCCGGACGGAGTGCGCCACCCTAGCTCAGTGGTAGAGCAATGCTTTCGTAAAGCATAGGTCGTGGGTTCGAATCCCATGGGTGGCTTTGAGGACGGCGGGCGCTACGCGCCCGCCGCTACCCGCGCGTGACCCGGGTTCGGCCGATCAGCAGCGTCAGCGTCTGGCACACCTGGTCCACCTGCGACTCGCGCATCGACGTGAACATCGGCAGAGTGATCATCCGGTCCGAGAGCGTCTCGGCCACCGGGCACATGCCCAGTGACGTGCCGTACGCGCGCCGCACATGCGGCAGCAGGTGCAGGCAGGGGTAGTGGTTCGCGGCGCCGATGTCGTGGCGGTGCAGGCCGGCCACGATCTCGTCGCGGTCATCCGCGCAGAACCGGTCCGACAGCCGCACCCAGAAGAGGGGCCAGCAGATCGATGCGTTGGCGGGGATGTTGGGCAGCAGCACCTCAGGATGCCCCGCGAGCCGCTCCATGTACCAGGATGCGACCTGTTCGCGCCGCTCCAGCGTGGCGTCGATGCGGCGCAGCTGGCTCGCGGCAAGCGCCGCCAGCGGCTCGGCGAGCCGGGCATCGTGGCCGCGGCCGGCGAATCGCATGAGCATGCCCAGGTCGAGCGACTGCTCGGGAAAGCTCATGCGGTCGATGCGCCCCTGGTTGCGCAGGCCGCGGCAGGCCGCGGCAAGCCTGTCGTCGTGCGTGACGATGGCCCCGCCCTCGCCCGCGGCGACCGGACGGTTGGGCCCGAACCCGAGCACGCTGATGCGGCCGAACTTGCCCACGAGATCGGAGCCGATGCGCGAGCCGACCGCCTCGCTCGCGTTCTCGACCATCGGGATCTCGAATCGCGAGCAGAGCGCGATGAGCTCCGGGAGGCCGGCCGCGTTGCCGAACACGGGCACGCCGATCAGGGCGCGCGTGCGCGGCGTGATGCGGCACTCGGCATCGACCGCCGACATGTTGAGCGTGCGCGGGTCGCTGTCCGCGAACACTGGCGTGGCGCCGGTGGCGATGACCGCGTTGACGTTGGCCGCGTAGCTGAATGCCGGCACCACCACCTCGTCGCCGGGCCCGATCTCAAGCGCCTCGAGCGCGATCTGCATGCCGACGCCACTGCTGCTGACGCCGACCGCGAAGGGCCTGCGCGTCACGCGCGCGGCCTCGGACTCGAGCGCAATGAGCGCGGGCCCGTTGGTCAGCCGCTGGCCATCGAGGGTGGCCATCACGGCGTCTCGGTCGCCATCGGTGAGGTCGGGACGGGAGAGCGGTATGTCGAACTTGATCATTGGGGACGAAGCTGGGCGAGCGCCTGCTCTCCGCGGCCGGAGTGCCTCACGAAGAGCCATGCAGCCTGCACCTGGAGCGTGGGATCGAGATCGCCGCCGCCTGCGGCGACGGTGCCGAGCGCGCGGAGCGTCTGCGCATCGAGCTGGCCCTGCGCGGTCCGCGCGAGCAGCAGGAGCGCCAGGCTCTCGGCGCGGCGGCTGGAGGCTCCCTGCACCACCGAGGCAGCCGCCGCCGACTGCTCCACGAGTGCGGGGGCCTGCGCGTTCAGCGGGTGCTCGGAGACTGCGCTGACCATGCCGAGCAGGAGCAGCTCCTGCACGCCGCTCGAGCCCGCATTCTCGCGCAGCAGCGTGACTGCGGCGGACGGGTCGGCCTTGGCGAGCCTGCCCGCGGCATCAAGCGCCATCGCGCGCAGCGCGGGTGTGGCGTCGGGCCCTGTGCCCGCGCGGAACACCGACATGAGCGTGCGCGATGCCGCCGCTGGGGGAAGCGTCGACGCACGGCGCATCGCCCACTCCACGGCCTGCCTGTTGCCGGACCGCACGAGCCGATCGAGCGACGCTGCCGCCGCATCGGCGTCCGTGCCGGAGCATGCGATGATCGCGGAGATGATGTCCTCCACAAGCTCGTCATCGTTGCGCAGCATCACGATGACGGGCTCAGGCACCGTGCCCTCGTGCGCGAGCATCTGCAGGCCGGCCCGCACGAGCGTCGGCTGGGAGCGGTCGCTCGAGATGATCTCGCGCCACGCGGCGATGCCAGCCTCGCGGTCAAGCGAAAGCGCAGCTCCGTTGATGACCATGCGCGTGGGGGTCCTGAACCCGTCGCGCGACACCAGCGCCAGCAGCGCAGGTACGGCGGCCTTCAGCTGGTAGGCGAGGGCGGCCTTGCCCAGCTCGCCCACGACCGCGTTGCGCACCGACTCGTCGCGTGCCATGAGGCGGTCCACGTAGCGGGCCCATGCGCCGCGGTCGCCGGCCTGCAGCATCAGCATGGCACCGAGGCCCGCCACCTCGTCGGAGGGGTCGTTCAGGGCATCCTTGAGCATCGATGGGTCAATCGGCGTGCCGAGCCGGAACAGCTCGCCGGCGAGCGCGGCGCGGTCGAGCCCCGTCAGGTCCTCGATCTTCAGCAGCTCGAGCGCCGCCGGCGCGGAGAGGAGCTTGAGGCCGATCGCGCTGCGGATCGCCGCCGACCGGTCCTCGCGGGAGCTGAAGCGGCTGAGCAGCACCGGATCGACGCCCGAGTCGGGCGAGAGCTCCGCGAGACCAAGAATCCCATCCACCCGAGAGGTGAAGTCGCTTGAGCTGGTGAGCGACTCGAAGAGCCCGCGCAGCTGGGGATCGCGCAGCGACCGGAGCGAGATCAGCAGCGCGTGGTGCTGACCGGATCCCACCGGCTCGATCGCCTTGCGCATGTGGCTGACTGCCGCGTCGTAGGGTGCGGTGCGCTCGTACTGCGGTGCGGCGCGCGCTACCGCCCCGAGTGCAGCCGCCACGACACACGCTGCCGCAGCCCCGACGACGCCAAGTGCAGAGTGGCGTCGGGCTCGGGACGGGCGCATGGATGCGAGTGTATCGGCGACATCCGCCGCGGGAGCGTCAGGAGGGCATCCGTCCGACATCCCGCCGCGCCTGGTCAGCGACATCGGCCGCGGGCCGGTCGCCATCTGCGCACGGGACAGTGGCGCCGCTGGCGATCGCGGCTCGGAAGCGCGCCGCCGCCGCGTGCACGGTCGAGTGAGTCGGTCGACCGAGCGCCAGCGCGATCTCGGGGAACGACATGGTCGTCATCTCCCGGGCGAGGTGGGCGATCAGCCCGCGCGCCGCGACCACCCGGCGGTGGCGGCTGGCGCCCATCAGGTCCTCGCGCGAGACCCCCGTCGCGGCACAGCACGCGTCGACGATCTCGCCGATGCGCGCGGGGCGTCCGCGCAGCGAGGGGAGACCCGCACCGAGCGCCTCCGTGACGTGCGAGGGACCGATCGGCTCGGCGGGGCTGCGG
>VERO01000250.1 GCA_018882625.1 Phycisphaerales bacterium
GGCCTGCTCCTTCTCGCGCGCACGCTCCATCGCGGACTCGTACAGGCGGGCGAGCGCGTCCTTCTTCCGCTTCGGGGCCGCGCCAGGCGCAGGCTTCGGCTTGGCGTCCTCGCGCGCGATGAACTTGCGGATCTGGATCGACTCGAAGACGCCCACCAGCGTCGACGTCATGATGTAGAGCGTGAGGCCGCTTGGAGCCGCGTACAGCATGAGCGGGAACATCACCACCGTCATGATCTTCATGATCTTCTGCTGCTGCTCCTGCTCCGGCGAGAGCTTCATCGCCGTCGGCGGGGCCATGTACTTCTGCTGCAGCCAGAACACGCCGCCCATCAGCAGCGGCACCAGGTTGATGCCCGAGACCTTGAAGAGGTAGAGGTCGAAGGTGCGGCCGAAGCCGATGAAATGGTCCGGTGCGCTCAGGTCACCGAGGAACTCCCATCCGCCCGCGAGCTGGAAGGCGCCGAAGAACGCCGGCTGCTGCCGCAGCTCGTACGCGAGGTAGAGGACCGCATAGAGCGCGATCCACACTGGCATCTGCAGGAAGGTCGGGGCGAGTCCGCCGACGCAGCCCGCAGGCGAGACGCCCTTCTCCTTGTAGAGGCGCATCTGCTCCTGGCGCATGCGCGCGGGATCGTCGCCGAATCGCTTCTGCAGCGCCTCGAGCTCGGGCTTCATCTCGCCCATCGCCTTCGAGAAGCGCGTCATGCTGACCTGCGCCTTCTTGGTGATGGGATGGAGCAGGAAGCGGACCACCACCACGAGCACGATGATCGCGAGCCCCCAGTCGAAGACCACGTAGTCGTGCAGCAGCGCCAGGAACTCGACGAGCACGTTCGCGAGCCACGCGAAGGTGCACCACGAGCAGCAGCCGCCGATCTGGTACATGATCAGCCCGACCATGCCGAGCGCGCTGTAGGGCTCGGTGCCCCTGAGCATCGACCGGTCGAGCGGTCCCGCGAATGCGCCGATCGGCCACTCGCCGGTGGCGCCGGGCTCGATGCGCTGCGACGGCGAGTACACGTAGGTGAAGACCACCGGGCCCGTCCCCATGCCTGCAGGGTGCTCGTCGCCGAGCCGCGCACGGATCTCGCCGATGGCGCCGCTGGCCGACTTCGAGCCCGCCGGAGCGCCGGGCGCCGCGCTCAGGGGCGCGTGGATGGCCAGCGAGAAGTACCGGTTGGTGCTCCCGAACCATGCGATGCGGTCTCCACTCTCGCGCTGCGCCTGCGTGGGCCACAGCGTGAACTGGTCCGACTGCACGCGCTTGACGGCCGTCGCGTGGTCGATCACCGCATCATGAGTGATGACCGCACTCTGCGCAGGGTCGCGCTTCTCGCTGAGGAGGTAGCCCGCCTGGAAGCGGCGCACGTCCATCAGCGCGCCGACCTCAAGGCTGAGGTCGCCGGGACCGAAGTGCACGAGCGATGCGGACACGGATGCGGTGCCCACGTTCTCGACGCGCTGAGCCACGGAGAGGTCGAAGCCATCGCCGCCCTCGGCGATCGCGAACGAGCGCGTGATGCGCAGGCGCACCGATCCGTCCTCTGCCGACACCTCGGTCACGAAGGTGCCGGGCGCAGTCTGGCTCCATACCTTGCCGAAGAGGCTGACTCTCACGCCATCGACCTCGATGGAGTGCGTCGCCAGCAGCGGGACCTGGATGCCGCCCAGCGTGGACAGTGGCTCGATCGAGTACCGCGCGCTTTCGGGCGGCATCGGCGGTGGGCTCGACGATCCGGCCTTCACGGTCGCCCGGTGGAGCCGCGCGGCACGGCAGTCGGCCGCGCTGTCCCAGATGTCGGCAAAGACGATGCGCGAGATGCCGGCTGCATTGGGCGAGAAGTCCACGCGCATCTGCGCCTGTCCTGCCTCGAGAGAGCCGATGCTGGCGGGGCTCTCTGCCACCTCCGAGGGCGCCCTCGCCGTCAGCGTGCGCGCCACGGACGCCACCGGAGCCGCAGGCTGCGAGCCCGTGGGCGGCGCGTCGGCCGGCGATGCGCCTGCGGATGCCGCTGCGGATGAGGGCGCGCCTGCCGGCTGTGAGGGCGGCGTTGAGGCCGCATCCGCGGAGCGTGCGGGACCCGCAGCGTCCGAGGCCGAAGGCTGGGGCTGCGCCGACGCCACAGCCTCCGGCGCGACGCCCTCCCGAGGCTTGCCCGGCCCGACGGCAATGATGACCGCGACGGCGACCGCCACTCCCACGACGAGGAAGGTGATGAGTGCGCGTCTGGCCTGTGGCGTCATGTGCTCTCTGTCCTCCGAGTTCGCGGGTGTTCCGCAGGATCCCGTTCAGCGACCCTCGCGAAGCCGCTCGCCAAGCCAATTGGAGAGCTCGGGAATCGCGAGAATCCGGCCGACCGTCCGCTCGATGTCGTACGGCACGCGGATGAACTGGACCTTCACGGCATGCCCTGCATCGTCCGACTCCAGCATCGCGTAGCTCGCCCGAGGATCGAGGTCGCGCGGCTGCCCAACCGAGCCCGGATTCACGATCACGCGCTCGTCTGCCGAGAACGCGTATGTCGCATCCGTCATGTCATCGGGCCTGACGAAGTCGGGCTCGTCGAGGAAGACGCCAGGCACGTGGGTGTGCCCGACCATGATGTGGCGCGACGGCTGTGCCCGGTCGAAGATCTGCTCGAGCTTGCGCGGATCCTTCTGGGCATCCTCGGGGAAGAGATACTCGTTGATCGGCCGTCGCGGGGTGCCATGCACCGCCAGGAACTCATCCATCGCGACGCGCACGCGCAGGCGACCCAGGAAGTCCCAGCGCCGCTGGGCACCCTCGCGGTCGTTTCCCGCGTCGGCCTCAAGCTGCGCGCGTGTCCAGTAGGCAGCCTTCTCGGCGGCGGCGTTGAAGTGCGTCGGCTCGTAGAGCACCCCGAAGTCGTGGTTGCCCATGAGGCTCCACTCGCAGTGCTGCGCCACAAGGTCGACGCACTCGCGGGGATCCGGGCCGTATCCCACAATGTCGCCAAGGCAGACCTTGCGCTCACACCCCCGGGACGCGATATCGGCCAGCACCGCCTCAAGGGCGGCGAGGTTGCCGTGAATGTCGCTGACGAGGGCTGTGCGCACGCAGATGTCCGAGAAGGTCGCGAAGGGCGGGGATCGTAGCAGGACCGGCGCGAGGATCCCTACCATGCCCCGCCCTCCACGGAGCACTCACATGGCAGACGCGAAGCACTACGACCTCATCGTGATCGGCGGCGGACCTGGCGGATACGTGGGCGCGATTCGCGCAGCGCAGATGGGCATGAAGGTGGCCTGCATCGAGCGCGACAAGCTCGGCGGGGTCTGCCTCAACTGGGGATGCATCCCCACCAAGGCGCTGCTGCACAACGCCGAGCTCTACATGGAGGCGATCCGGCACGGCGAGCACTGGGGCTTCGAGATGAAGCCAGACTCCGTGAAGGTCAACTGGGAGAAGGTGATTGGCCGCAGCCGCGGCGTCACGACGCAGCTCAACTCCGGCATCGCGTTCCTCTTCAAGAAGAACAAGATCGACCACGTGCAGGGTCATGCCACCGTCGTGTCGGGCAAGACCGCTGCGAAGCCGTGCACCGTCGAGGTCCGCGCATCCGCAGGCGGGTACTACGACGGCGCGGCCTCCGCCGGCGCACCCACGCAGGTCCTCACCGCCGACCGCATCCTCGTGGCCACCGGCGCGAAGCCGCGGCAGCTCCCCTTCGCGCCATGCGACGGGAAGACGAT
>VERO01000251.1 GCA_018882625.1 Phycisphaerales bacterium
ACCTCAGAGTGGCCGAGGTGTGCAGCGAGCTCCCCCTTCGGCCCGGGTCGTGGTAGACCATCCGCCCTGATGGCTGTGCAAGGCCCCCGTCGAGATCCCGTGGCGATCGCTGCGATCGCGCTTTCCGTCCTGGCATGCTGCCCCGTGGTGAGCCTGCTTGGGGTCCTGATGGGGTCGCTGTCTCTGGTGCGTATCCGGGCCTCTGGCGGTGCCCTCATCGGACGCCGCATGGCGTGGGCTGCGATTGCCATTTCGGCGGTCGTCGGAATCGGGTCGAGCGCTGTGCTCGAGCGCGTGGCGGACCGCGCACAGACCGAGATCTCCGCGCAGGCCCGGCTCGCCGCGGTCCAGCTCTTCGGCAGCGGACCGGATCCTGGCGCCTGGTGGCCATCCGAGATGGCCTCAGGTGCGCGCGAGTTCGGCGCACGGATCAGGGCGAGGCTGGGAGAGCTCAAGTCCGTCACCACCGCCCAGGGTGACACCCTGTGGACGGGGACGGGCGCGCAGGAGACGCTTCGGCTGCACATGACCTTCGAGCGCGGCGATGTCATCGGCGCCACGCGAATCGCGATCTCCGCGGATCCGCGTACCTGGACCCCCACCATCTCGATGCGGTCGATCGAGCTTGGCGAGTCGCCCTCGCTGGGCTTTGAGGGCGCGGCGTATCCCGAGGCGGCGGTTGGTGCGGAGCCTCCGGCCGATACCCCGCCATCAGTCCCCTGAGGAACCCCCGGAGCGCCCCCCCCAGCGCCCCTGAAGCATCTGCAGAAGGATGCTGCGGTCCCGATTAGGATCCCGGACACCCATGGAACAGCCGATACCGGAACAGCCCCGTACCAGCAAGCTGGCGATCGCGTCGCTGGTGATGACCGTCCTGTCGTGCTGCTCCGTGTGCGGGGTCGTCCCGATCGTGCTGTCCATCGTGTCGATCATCCGCATCAAGCTGAACCCGGCGCTTCGGGGCATGGGTGTCGCGGTGACCGCCCTGATCCTGAACCTGGCACTGACGGCTGCGTCGTCGGTGTGGCTGCTGCCGCAGGCCAAGCAAGTCTTCGAGCAGGTCTTCGGGATGATCCTTAAGGGTCCTGCCGATGCCATCAGCGCTGGCCAGTCCGGCGACGTCGAGGCATTCCTCACCGCCACGTACCGGGGCGGACCCGACGCGCCCGGCACCGAGGACGCCGCCGTGTTCCTCGACGCGCTGACCGAGCGGTTCGGCCAGATCCAGTCGAGCGTGATCCAGGACCAGAACCGCGGCGCCCCGCAGCCCGGCGCGACTGACGCGCCGATCGAGTACCTGCTCACCTTCACCAAGGACGGCAAGACCTCCGCGATCAAGTGCGAGGTGCTGTGGAGCATGGCCAACGCGGCCGGCGACCTCGACGTGAAGATCAGGCGCATCCGCGTCTTCGCCGACGACATGGAGATCGTGTTCCCGCCGCAGTCGGGCCCGTTGGGCGATGGCGGCGGCGAGGACGATGACGATGGCAAGGGCGATGACGCCGGCAGCGCCGGGGGCTCCGCGCCATGAGTGCGGCCGCGCCCGCCACAGCCAAGCCTGCCGTCATCAGCGTGCGCAACCTCATGATGAGGTTCGGCGCGCAGACGGTGCTCGCCGGCGTCAACCTCGACGTCCTCGAGGGCGAGACGATGGTGGTGATGGGCGGGTCGGGCTGCGGCAAGAGCACCTTCCTGCGCCTGATGATCGGCTCCTTTCAGCCCACCGAGGGCGAGATCTCGCTGCTCGGGGAGCGTGTCGCGGATCAGGACGAGACGGGCCTGGATGCGCTGCGCAAGCAGTTCGGCATCCTGTTCCAGTCGGGCGCGCTGCTGCAGTCGCTGACGATCGCCGAGAACGTGGCCCTGCCGCTGCGCGAGCACTTCGACCTCGACCCCAAGATCATCGACATCCAGGTGAAGATCAAGCTCGAGCAGGTTGGGCTGCGCGAGGCCGCGGACAAGCTTCCCTCGCAGATCTCAGGCGGCATGAAGAAGCGCGCAGGCCTTGCCCGTGCGCTCGCGCTTGACCCGAAGATCCTGTTCTACGACGAGCCCAGCGCAGGCCTTGATCCAGTGACGAGCGCCGAGATCGACCAGCTCATCATCAAGCTCTCCCGCGAGCTTGGTGTCACCAGCGTTGTCGTCACCCACGAGATGGATTCGGCGTTCGCCATCGCCGACCGCATGTGCATGCTCGACAAGGGCCGCGTCGCCAAGATCGGCTCGCGCTCGGACTTCGACGTCCTGCGCAAGATGTCCGATGCCGAGGTCGCCAAGCTCAGCGAGACGGAGCAGATGGTGCGCCAGTTCCTGCGCGGCGACCCCGAGGGGCCGATCACCAGGCGGCGCGCCGGCGACAACTACGAGGAGGACCTGCTGGGCATGGTCCGCCGGGGCGGCGGCACGCTGCCTTGAGCGGTCCTGCGGCGGCCGAGTCGATGATCGCCGACGATGCGTGGTTCCGAGGGCGCCGTGCGCTCGTGATGGGACTGGGCCAGTTCGGCGGCGGGCTCGGGGTCACCAAGTGGCTGCTGGAGCGGGGCGCGGATGTCACCGTCACCGACATGGCTGACGAGCGCAAGCTTGAGCGGCCTGTGCATGCGCTGCGCGAGCTGCCGCGCGGGCGGGATGTGGCGCTGCGCCTGGGCCGGCACGACGAGTCGGACTTCCGTGACGCCGAGCTGGTGGTCGCCAACGCCGCGGTGCCGACACCATGGGCCAATCCGCTGCTTGCGGCCGCACGCGCTGCAGGCGCGCTGGTGACGACGGAGATCGTGCTCGCCGCGCACCGCCTGCCGCGCGCACGCACTGTGGGCATCACGGGCAGCGCTGGCAAGTCGACGACGACTGCGATGGTCTCGCTGCTGCTGCGCGCCGCCGGCTACCGCGTGTGGACCGGCGGCAACTTCGGCGGATCGCTGCTGGACAGCGTGCAGTCGGTGGCGGCGCGCGACTGGGTGGTGCTTGAGCTCTCGTCCGCGCAGCTCTGGTGGCTCAATGACGCGCCACCGGGACCCGCGTGGCAGCCCGCGATCGGCGCACTCACGAACCTGCTGCCCAATCACATCGACTGGCACGGGTCGGCATTGCACTACATGCGCAGCAAGCGCGGCATCCGCGGTGCGCGCGGCGCCGGCGCCACTCGCGCTGCAGTGGGTGCGCCTGGCGCTCCAGGCGCCGGCCGCACCGGCGTGCATGGCGCATTCGTGTGCCACTTCGATGCGGACGATCCGGCGGCGGCGGATGCCGCGGTGCAGGTGCTTGGCGGGGACCGGTGGTGGGCCGCGCCCGATTCGGAATCGGCGCCGTGGGCACAAGCTGTCCCGGCCGCGCGGGACATAGAGCTCTCGCTCCCGGGCACGCACCAGCAGCGCAATGCACGTCTGGCATGGATGATCGCCGCGGCCTGTGCGGCGGCAGACGGCACCGCGCTGGAGGCCGGCGAGATTCGACGAGCGCTGCGCGAGTTCCCCGGGCTCGCGCACCGGCTCGAACGCGTGGGCGAGTTCCGGGGGATGACCTGCTTCAACGACTCGAAGTCGACGACGCCAGAAGCGACGCTGCTCGCGGTGCGGTCGTTCCCGGATCCCTCGCGCATCCACCTGATCGCGGGCGGCTACGACAAGGGTTCCGACCTCTCTGGCGTGCGCGACCTGGCGCCGATCCTCGCGGGCCTCTACGCGATCGGCGCCACCGCG
>VERO01000252.1 GCA_018882625.1 Phycisphaerales bacterium
CCGCGCAGGGTGGCCTTGGCGTCGGCGGAGAGGGCGGTGGCGGCGTGGTGATGAAGGCGATCGGGCGCGGATGGGGCGCACCATTCGCCATGGACGTGGCCGCAGGCACGATCGGCCTTCAGATCGGCGGGCAGTCCAAGCACTTCCTCGTCGTGTTCTACGACGAGGGTGCGCTGAGCCAGTTCGTGCAGGGCGGCATGCAGCTGCAGGCCGTGGGTGAGGGCACGGGAGGGACCTCGAGCGGCGACACCCGCTCCAAGAGCACGCTCTACAAGCCCTTCATCGCGGGCGCGGGCCTGTACGGAGGGCTTCAGCTCGGCGGACTGAACTTCTCGCCAGCCACGAAGGTCAACAGCGCGGCGTACAGCGCTGCAACCCCCGCCGAGATTCTCGACGGCAAGGTGACGAAGCCTGAGAACCTCTCGTCGCTGACCAAGGCGCTTGACGCGCTGCGTTGATCCGCGGGCATGTCCGTGCTCGGCGCGGTCTAGGATCGGGTCATGGCACGTCCCTCAGGGGTTGCTTGGCACGCACTGCACGCGGATGAGGCGACCCGCCGCCTCGTGAGCGATGCCACGGTTGGGCTGGCCCCACCCGAGGCTGTGCGGCGGCTAGCTCGCGACGGCCCCAACCGGATCACGGCGCGCCGTGCGACACCGTGGTGGCGGCTCGCCCTCGCGCAGTTCAATGCCCCGCTCGTGTACCTGCTGGTGGTCGCAGGCATCGTGACGATGGTGCTTGGGGAGTACGTGGACAGCGCGGTGATCATGGGGGTGGTCCTGGTCAACGCCATCGTCGGCTTCATCCAGGAGCAGCGCGCAGTCAAGGCGATCGACGCGCTGGCGCGGTCGATGAGCATCGAGACCACGGTGATCCGGGGAGGCCAGCGGTGCCGGATCGACGCCAGCGCGCTCTGCATCGGTGACGTCGTCGTGCTTGAGCCGGGTGACCGTGTGCCTGCGGACGCGAGAGTGGTCCAGGCACGGGACCTGAAGGTCGACGAGTCGATGCTGACGGGCGAGTCCAAGGCGGTGTCGAAGTCGGCCGTGGCGACCGCCGGGGACACCGTGCTCGCGGACCGCGAGGGCATGTCCTACGCCGGGTCCCTGGTGGTGCGCGGCAGCGGTAGGGCGATGGTGGTGTCGATCGCGGACGACACCGAGATCGGCCGCATCAGCGGATTGATCGCGTCCGCGGAGGAGATCGCCACACCGCTGACGCGGAAGATCGCTGCCTTCAGCACGCTGCTGCTGTGGGTGATCCTCGTCATCGCGGGACTTGCGTTCGGCCTCGGCGTGATGCGTGGCGAGCCCATGGCGGAGATGTTCAAGGCCGCGGTGGCTCTGGCGGTGGGCGCGATCCCCGAGGGGTTGCCTGCGGCCGTGACCATCATGCTCGCGGTGGGGGTCTCGCGCATGGCGTCGCGGCGCGCGATCATCCGCAAGCTGCCTGCAGTGGAGGCGCTCGGCAGCGTCACGGTGATCTGCTCCGACAAGACGGGCACGCTCACCCGCAATGAGATGACGGTTGCCGCAGTGGTCGCAGGCGGCACGAGATTCGACGTGACGGGCGCGGGCTACGAGAGGGAGGGGTCCTTCCAGTGCGGCGGCGTGCCTGTGGATGTGGCCGATTGCCCTGCACTTGGTGGAGCCATCGCGTCCGCGGCGCTCTGCAACGATGCCTCGCTCACGCGCGACTCCGCCGGCGTGCCCGGCATCCAGGGCGACCCCACGGAGGGTGCGCTGGTCGTCGCCGCGGCCAAGGCCGCCCGCTCTGCACCTGCACTTGAGCCCACGGCGCTTCAGGAGCGGTGGCCACGCATCGATGCCATCCCATTCGAGTCTGACCGCCAGTGGATGGCGACGTTGCATCAGGACAGGCACGGGCCGACCCGCATCGTGCACGTGAAGGGAGCCCTCGAGCGTGTGCTGGCGATGTGCCGCAATGGCGGCATGTCCGCGGCGGACGGTGGCGTCGTGCCGCTCGATGCGGACTCGGCGCATGCAGCCGCGCGGGAGCTTTCGGCCCGTGGGCTCAGGGTGCTGGCGATGGCCAGCATGCCGTGGACCGGACACGCGCTTGACGAACGCAGCCTCGAGTCCGGGGGGCTGGTGCTGCAGGGCATTGCGGGGATGCTCGATCCGCCGCGGGATGAGGCGATGCTTGCCGTGAAGGCATGCACGGACGCGGGAGTGCGCGTGAAGATGATCACGGGCGACCACGCCGGCACGGCAGGGAGCATCGCCCGGATGATGGGCATAGGTGAGGGTGGCACTGGTGAGCGTGCCGGCGTGGCGGGCGGAACGGCTGTGCTTACGGGTGCGGATCTTGCCGCCATCACGGATGCCGACCTGCCAGACACCGTCGAGCGCACAGCCGTGTTCGCCCGCATGACCCCGGAGCAGAAGCTGCGGCTGGTGCGGGCACTTCAGTCGCGTGGTCACGTGGTGGCGATGACCGGCGACGGAGTCAACGACGCGCCCGCGCTGAGGCAGGCGGACGTGGGCGTGGCGATGGGGCAGGCAGGTACCGAGGTCGCCAAGGACGCCGCAGACATCGTGCTTGCGGACGACAACTTCGCCACGATCGAGGCTGCGGTCGAGGAGGGGCGCAGCGTCTTCAGCAACCTCACCAAGTTCATCGCATGGACGCTGCCCACCAACGTAGGTGAAGGCCTTGTGATCCTGATGGCGATCCTGCTGGCGTGGCCGCTGCCGATCCTGCCCGTGCAGGCGCTCTACATCAACATGTTCACCTCGGTGCTGCTCGGGATACCGCTCGTGTTCGAGCGCAAGGATCCGGACATCATGCGGCGGCCGCCCAGGGATCCCCGCCGCCCGCTGATGACCTTCGAGCTCTTCATGCGCACCGGGCTCATGTCGCTGCTGCTGTGCGTGGGCGCGATGACGATGTTCCACCTTGAGCTCGAGCGGGGCATGGGCGAGGCGGTGGCGCGGACTGCTGCCGTGTCGGTGATCGTGATCGGCGAGATGTTTTACCTCTTCCCGAGCCGCGCGCTGCTGCGCCCCGCATGGAGCGTGCCGGTCCTCTCGAACATGTGGCTGTGGGCGGGCATCGCGGCGATGCTCGGGGTGCAGCTGGTCTTCTCGGAGTGGTCGGTCGCGAACGCGCTCTTCCATTCGGCGCCGATGGACGCCACCGCGTGGCTTCGCGTGGCGGCCATGGGCCTGGGGATGGGCGTGGTCGTCGAGACCGAGAAGGCGATTCGCCGGATGGCCGGCGCATCCGCAGCGTCGGACTCGGCGTGAGCCGCTCGCTCATGCGGCGGCATGAGATGCGTGACCGCGCGGCTGGCGCGGTCGGTGCGTCCATGGCGTGTCCATAGCATCCACGCCATGGGTCAGCTGACGGGACTGCTCGGGATCGCGGTGCTCCTGCTTGTGGCGCTCGCGCTCTCGAGCGACCGGCGCCGCATCAGCATGCGCACGGTCGCGGTGGGGGTGCTGGCGCAGTTTGCGCTCGCGTACCTGATGCTCAGGTTCCCGCCCGTATCCGTGCCTTTCGACGCGATCGCCGCGCTGGTGGCCCGGGTGATCTCATTCGCTGACGAGGGCACCAGGTTCATCTTCGGCAATGCCGCGGATGCAGGCGGGCCGTGGGGATTCATCTTCGCCGTGCAGGTGCTCCCCATCATCATCTTCTTCGCGTCGCTGATGGCAGTGCTCTACCA
>VERO01000022.1 GCA_018882625.1 Phycisphaerales bacterium
ATCCGCAGCAGGGCCGTGCGACCTCACGGCGCTCCGCGACGCCATCCGCAGCGGCGCAGTCACGGCGCGGCAGAGCGTGGACGCGTACCTCGCGCGCGCGGCCGCGCACGGCGAGCTCAACGCCTACCACGAGACGTTCACGGATGAGGCCCGCGCGGCCGCCGATGCGGCGGACGATGCGATCCGGCGCGGCGATCCCCAAGGTCCCCTCGCCGGCGTGCCCATCGCCGTAAAGGACAACATCGCGACGCGCATGGGGCGCACGACCTGCAGCTCGCGCATGCTCGGCAACTACAGCTCGCCCTTCGAGTCGACCGCCACCGCGCGGCTCTTCGCGGCGGGCGCGGTCATGCTCGGCAAGACCAACCTCGACGAGTTCGCGATGGGCTCCTCGAGCGAGCGCTGCGCGTGGGGCGTGGTGCGCAACCCGTGGGACCGCACCCGCGTGCCAGGCGGCAGCTCCGGCGGCAGCGCCGCCGCCGTGTCCGCCGGCCTCTGTGCGGCAGCGCTCGGCTCCGACACGGGCGGCTCCATCCGGCAGCCTGCCGCGCTGTGCGGAGTCGTCGGCCTCAAGCCCACCTACGGCCGCATCTCGCGGTGGGGACTCGTGGCGTTCGGCTCGAGCCTCGACCAGATCGGCCCGATCGCGCTGAGCGTCCGCGACGCCGCGCTGCTCTACGAGACGATGGCCGGCCACGACCCGCGCGACTCGACAAGCAGCGACCGGACCGTGCAGCGCGTGAGCGACTCGCTCGACGAGTGCCCGCCACTTCGAGTCGGCATCCCCAGGCAGTACCGGTCGGGCAACGCCCCATCGGTGGACGCTGCAGTCGAGCGCGCCGCCGACTGCTTCCGCAAGTCCGGCGCCACGATCGTCGACGTCGACCTCCCGCTCACCGACGTCGGCATCTCCACCTACTACGTGATCGCGCCCGCCGAGGCCTCGAGCAACCTCGCGCGCTTCGATGGCATCCGGTACGGGCACCGCGCCGCCGGCAGCGACCTCTACGAGATCTACTCGCGCAGCCGTGCGGAGGGATTCGGCGAGGAGGTGCAGAGGCGCATCATGCTGGGCACCTGGGTGCTCAGCGCGGGCTACCACGACGCCTACTACGTGCGCGCGCTCAAGGTGCGCAGGCGCATCACGATGGAGTTCGATGCGGCATTCGCGGCATGCGACGTGCTGCTCGGTCCCACCGCCCCGACCGCCGCCTTCCCGATCGGCGGCTGCACAGACCCGCTGTCGATGTACATGTGCGACGTCTACACGGTGAACACGAACATCGCAGGGATCTGCGGCATCTCGCTGCCTGCAGGCACGGACGCGAGCGAGGGCACCGCGCTGCCCATCGGCATCCAGCTGCAGGCGCAGGCGTTCGCGGAGCCCACGCTGCTCCGAGCCGCGCGCATCCTCGAGCGCGACGGCGGATGCGCCGCGACGCTCGCGCCCCGGTTCGCGTGATTTCCCAACACCCGGGTTCGCGCGAGTGCCGCGCCCCAATCACGTGATTTCTTAGCGCCCGGGTTCGCGAGAGTGCCGCGCCTCAGTTCGCCTGTGCGCCGGGAGCGGGCTGAGCCGCAGGAGATGCCTGCGAACGCGCGGGCGCGGGCGGGTCCGGCGTCTCGCGCTTGCGGCCGAGGTCCTTGACCGTCATGCGGAAGTGTCGCACGAGCCGCTCCGCCTCCGCCTTGCGCTCGCCATACGCCCCGACCGTCGCCGTCGCCAGGAACATGTCCGGCGGAGGCCGGCGCACCACCACGAGCGACACTGGCACTGAGTCGAGCGTCACCATCGAGAACGTCCACGTGTCCTTCGACTCGGACTCGCTCGAGGACAGCACGCCCATCTCGGCCTTCTCCGCGGCGATCGATGCGGCCAGCGGCACGTCGCTCCAGCGCATCCCGTCCTCGGCGCGCGTGAGCGGCTGCGGCGCCGCACCGCCGGCAACCGTCGACTGCATCGCGGCCACCACCGTCGCGCGCTGGGCGGAATCCATGATCAGCTGCGGATCGTGCCTCTCGTCCGCGAAGCGCTCGTTGCTGAGCACCGGATTCTGCTTCGACGGGCAGCCCGCAAGCGGCACGAGCGCCGCAAGCGCGCACGCCAACCCGCCAGCCCGTCCAGCCCATCGACGTGCGTTCCGGCTCATCACGCGCGCACGGTACCCGCAGTGCGCCGGGCCGCGCGGCGCTGGCCCGCACGCGGCGTGTCGCCCGAGGCGCGCGACTCGTCCTCGGCGCGCGCTGCGCCTCGCGCGCGCAGCGGCCGCGCGGGATCTGGCGCGCGAACTCCTCCCAGCTCAAGCACCCGCCTCATCGCGTTGGAGAGCGGCAGCTCGCCGACCTTCGCGATCGGCACCCACGACCATGCGCGTGACGAGCCACGCTTCAGCCGCGCTGCGGCCGCCGACGTGGCCAGCCACACATCGATCTGCACATGCCTATGGCTCAGGACCGCGTCCACAGCACCGGCGTGACGCGCGCCGCGCCATCGGCGCGGCACCGCGCCGATGCGCTCGGATGCGACCGCCAACGAGACCTCACGCGCCGGGGTCTGCCACATGCCCGCCCACAGTCCATCATCAGGTCGTCGCTCCATCGCAATGCGCCCTCGGTGCACCGCCACCAGAGTCACCATCGCGATGCGCTCGCGCCGCTGCCGGACCGCGCGCGCGGCGCGCTTCGGCGCGGGAATCGAGTCGACAGTCCCCTGCCGCCTCGCCGCGCACCTGCGCGCCAGCGGGCACTCGCCGCAGCGTGGCGACCGAGGCGTGCATACGGTGGCGCCAAGCTCCATCAGTCCTTCGTTGGCGAGCGAAGGGTCGTGAGCGTCATCCACCCAATCTTGCGCCCGCGACCACAGCCACTTGACGGTGTCGGGCTCGTCCGGCGCCGCTGCACGGCCGTGCAGCCTGAGCATCACGCGCGCCACGTTGCCGTCGACGATGGGCTCGCGCGCACCGCCCACAATCGATGCGATCGCCCCCGCCACGTAGCGCCCGACCCCCGGCAGCTCGCGCAGCGGCGATACGGCAGTCGGCACCTTCCCGTCGTGACGATCGACGACATGCCGCGCCGCCGCGTGCAGCAAACGTGCCCGCCGGTAGTAGCCGAGCCCCTGCCAGTGGGCCAGCACATCGCGCTCAGGCGCCCGTGCCAAGGCTCCCGGATCGGGAAATCGCTCGATGAACCGCTCGAAGGCGGGAACGACCCGGGACACCTGAGTCTGCTGCAGCATGATCTCGCTGACCAGCGCACGCCACGGGGACCTGCGGCGGCGCCACGGCAGGTCCCGCGCTGACCGCCCAAACCACTCCTCCACCACCAATGCACACGACTTACGGGACCGCCCGGAGGCGCGGGAAATGCCTTGCGGAACCGTCGTCACGGCCGTAGCGTAGACCTCCCTACACGATGGCAAAGCTCTTCTACACCGCCGAAGAGGCCGCGGCCAAGCTCGGCAAGTCGGTTCAGGAGCTGTTGGACATGGCCAAGTCAGGCCAGCTCCAGGAGTTCAAGGACCGCGACCGTTCGCTGTTCAAGGTGGAGGCTGTCGACCAGCTCGCCGACTCCGGCTTCGACATGGACCTCGACCTCAAGCTCTCTGACGGCTCGACCGCCGCGGATGTCGACCTTGGCCTGCTTGAGGACTCCTCGCAGGTGGCATCCTCCGAGTCGGGCGAGCTTGACCTCAGCGATCTCGCGCCCTCCGCGTCCGAGTCGGGCGAGCTCGACCTCAGCGATCTCGCGCCCTCCGCGTCCGAGTCGGGCGAGCTTGATCTGGGCGAGCTGGCTCCATCTGCATCGTCGTCCGGTGAGCTCGATCTGGGCCTTGACCTCGGTGACGATCTGGCGCTCGCGGACGATGATGCGCCGGCCGCATCCGGTCGCGCATCCGCGGCTCCACCAGCGGGCGATGACGCGATTGCGCTCGCCGCGGACGACGACCTTCTGGGCCTCGCGGACTCCTCCGCCGGCAGCGTTCCGGGCGCGGCAGCGGCCCCACCGCCGATTGATCCTGCAGCGTTCGACCTCGATCTGGGTCTCGGAGCATCCGGATCTCACATGCCGATGGGTCTGGCCGAGTCAGGTGCGGCACCTGCGCCGCAGCCCGTCAGCTCCGATGTCGATGGTCTCGGCGACCTTGGTCTTGACCTCGGGCTTGACGATCAGGGGCCCCAGGCCGGCGGTTCGGGTGCGGGTGCCTTTGGACTCGCGGACACCGGTTCGATGGCAGGCGCCGGCGGATCGGCAGCGCCCGCAGCATCTGGAGCGGGAATCGCATCGGGAGGCTTGGGTGGATCCGGCAGCATGGCGCCCGCAGGCAGCCGCCCAGGGAAGGGTCTCCTTGATGACTCGCTGGCTGGCAGCTCGATGGTCGGCACCGGTCGCCGCGATGGAAGCGGCGCGGGCAACCTCGAAACTGTCGGATCAGGAAGCGGGCTACTCGACCTGACGAAGGAGTCGGACGAGTCGACCATCGGGGCAGCGCTCCTGGACGAGGTCGTTGAAGGCGACGATGGCGACATGGGCGCGGTCGGCGCGAGCGGCATCTTTGCCGATGCTGGCGTGACCGAGATGACCGGCGGCGAGGAGGTCTTTGAGGCTCCTGCCGCGGCCGTTGGCGGTGGCCTGTCGCTGGCGGCGGCAGCCATCACGCTTCCCGAGGCGGTGGATGGCGGCGGAAGCGGCCTCACGGTGGGTCTCATGGTCGGCGCGATGGCGTCGCTGGTCGTGGCCTCGCTTGTCCTTGTGCCGATGACGCTCGGTGCGGGAAGCCAGCTCGCGGGCACCATTGCGTCCGACATCTGGATGTGGGTGGGCGCGCTGGCCGGCGGCACTGTCTTCTGCGGAGTGGTCGGCTTCTTCATCGGGCGGCAGCTCGAGTAGCCGCTGGTGATCCTGCTCTCGCGATACGGGTTCAGGGAGTGGATGCTCGCCACCGCGCTCGCGGCGCTGTGCGCGCTGCTCGTCGCGTGGCTCGTCAGGAGCGCACCGGTCGCCATGGCGCTGCATGCGTTCATCGCCATCGCGTGGCTCGCGGCTGTGCTGTTCTTCCGCGATCCGATCGGGCGCACGCCGGCCTCCGCAGATCCTGCGGACATGGTGAGCCCAGCCGATGGCGTGGTGTCCGCGGTCCTGGACGTTCCGCATCACCGGGCGGTGGGCGGACCCGCCACGGTCATCCGCATCTTCCTCAGCGTGCTCGATGTGCACCTCAACCGCATGCCCTGCGGCGGGACAGTCGTGGAGGCCGACTACGTCAAGGGCAAGTTCCTCGATGCCAGGAGCGCCGAGTCCGCACAGGTGAACGAGTACAACCTGATCACGCTGATGAGCGATGCGGGCGACCGCATCGGCATCCGGCAGGTGTCGGGCGCCATCGCGCGGCGCATCGTCTCGGAGGCCGCGCCGGGCACCCGGTGGTCGCGCGCGCAGCGTTTCGGCATGATCAAGTTCGGTTCCACGACCGAGCTGATCCTCCCGCGGCCTGGAACGACGATGGTGAGGGTCAAGGCCGGGCAGCGAGTGACTGGCGGCGTCACGATCCTCGCGACGCTGCGCCCCACGCAGGCCTGACAGCCACGACGGCCCTGTCGCGCGCCAGCCTGCATCGCGCGGCCGCACGCCCCCACGCAGGTCTTGGGTCCGCACTCACTCCGATCCGCGTGCCTCGCCCGGGGGCTCCGCCGGCCACGATGGCCTTGCGCGGCTCAGCACGCGCCGAACCCTGTCGATGGACGCGCCGAACGCAGGCGCGAGCGCCTCGGCCGCACGCACGCACTCCGGGCCGAAGGGGCGTGACGCATCCCGGAACAGCACCACTGCAGCCACCGGATGCGCGATGAGCGCACCCTCCTGGCCGTAGCACGCAAACGCGAGCACATGCCGTCCGGGAAGCAGTCCCGACAGCGCAGCCCATCCCTCGGGCGCAGCCTCCGCCGGGCTGATGCGGACGCAGCCCGGGTGCGCCGCGATGCGCGTGCACCAGGCGTCTGCGATGTGGTCGAGCAGTCCGCCCGCGGCTCGCCGTGCGAGGTCGTCGCGCACGTATCCGCCGAGGCGCCACCGGTCGCTATCGAGCACGAAGAGCGCCGCATTGGTCGCACCCATGCGCGCGACGAGGTAGTGCCCGCCGATCGAGATGACCGAGTCGATGTCCGTCTCCTGCGCTACAAGCGTGCGGAACTCGCTCGACAGCGCGGCGCGCTCCTCGCGCTCGCAGGCCGCCTGCTCCGCAGCGGCGAGGCCGCTGGCCATCTGGAGCACCTGCGCCTCGAGCTCCGCGCGCTCGCGCGAGAGGCGCCTGCATGCGCTCTCAAGCACCGTGAGACGCTCATGGGCGAGCCGGGCTGACACAGCGCGCGAGGCATGCGTGCGCATGCATGCGATGAGCTCGGCCGCCGACCAGTCGGAGCTCGCAGGAAGCACATCATGCACGCCAGCGCGGACGAGCTGCGCGATGGCTGCCACGTCCTCGGGCACCGAGACGACCACGATGCTCGCGCCGGGCGATGCGGTGCGGGCCACCCGCGCAATGCGGTTCGTGCGCGCGCCAATCGCGAGGTAATCCAGGATCACCAGGTCGAAGACGCGTCCGCGCAGCTTGCGCACCGCCGCGGATGCCCTGTCGGCCCGGTCAAGCGCAATCCGCCAGCCAGCGCCGCGCAGGCCGGACAGCACCGCATCCGTCTCGTGTGGGGCGCAGCCGCAGTCGAGCACGCGGACCGTGCCGAGCGTTCGTGGACGTGTGATGGGACCGTGCATGGGAACTCCACCGGCGGGATCGGCCTGCGACGGACCGGCCTTGAGGGCACTTGGCGAGATCCGCAGATTTCCGGCCACCGTCCGGCGCGCCCGCGTCAGGTCGCATGCCGCGCGCAGGCCGAGTCCCGGCGCCCCATCGTCATCCCCCGTGCCGCGCGCAGGGCGAATCCCGGCGCCCCAGCGTCATCCCCCGTGCCGCGCCTTCCACAGCGTGACCGCCTCAGGGGGACGCGCGTACCGGGGCTTGAGCGCCATCGCATCCTCCGACCTGCCCTCGCGCCAGAGAGCCTCTGCGGCAGCGAGGCACGACTCGGCGGAGAGCTGCAGAGCGGCCACGCGCACCCCCACCTCATCCGTGCGCGCGCGCACGCCCGCGGGCAGGTGCTCGTCCGAGAGCAGCAGGCTCGCTGAAGGCGTCCACTGCGACGAGTCCACTGCACCCTCGCGCTCGATGTGCCACCGTCCATCGCGCCACGCGAGCACCGTGCTCCAGAAGCCCGTGCCCTTGGAGCCGAGCGCAACCTCCACGCGCGGCTGCGCCGAGGGATCCGCGGACGCCTGCGCCGCGACCATCGCGCTTGGCACGTCGATCGCGGGAATCGAGAGCGCCTCGCAGATCCCCTTCGCGGTGGCGATGGAGATGCGCAGCGACGTGAACCCGCCAGGTCCGGTCGAGACGGCAACTGCCGAGAGGTCGCGCGGCACCCAGCCCGCGCGTGCCATGAGCCTGTCGATGGCGGGCATCAGCTGATCGGACTCGCGCGGATCGCCCTCGCCCCTCTCCACGGCCACGGTGCCGTCGCGTGCGCGCACCGCCACCGACAGCTCGCGCTGCGACGCCTCGATGGCCAGGAGGACAGGATCGGCAGGCGCGTCGGTCATCGGCAGTGCAGGCGGCGGATGCTGAGATCGCGGGCGCGAGTCCCGTGCCGTCACCCGCGGACCGTACGGTACGCGCCGAGCGGGACCATGGCGGTGACCGCATCGGCCGCGGATGGCGCATCAGAGGCGAGGTCGAACGGCACCACTGCGCCATGCTCATGGTCGCTGTTGAGGATGAGCACGCCTGGCGCGGGCGATGCTGCGCCCATCTCGGCCTTCACATGCCCGAGCACCAGCAGGCTTGCGCCAAGCGATGCGCGCGTGGCATCCACGTGCGCTGGCGTGTGCGCGCGTCCCCACGTGAACCTCCAGGCGATGCCCCCCGGCGACGCGTAGTCCGCTTCGGCAAGCTCGCGGTCGAGGTCCGCCGCATCGAATGCCTCAGCTGGAACCGAATGCGCCAGGAAGAGGCCGTTGTCGCAGCGCAGCGCCAGCGGCATCGCGCGGATGAAGGCGTTGACGGCATCCGCGACAACCTGCGCATCGTCGCCAAACACGAAGTCGAGCCCCTCGTCGAACATCTGAACCTGGTCGCCTGCGCCCTTGGACACGCGCATGCGGAAGCACTGCGCGATCTCGTGGTTGGCCAGCAGCGGGTGCACCTGTCCCGGGTAGGCGAGCGCCAGGTCCGCCACGCGCAGCAGCGTGCGGTACGAGAGGTCCATGCGGTTCACGAGCCGGTCCCCGTGGATCAGCTCGTGCAGCGTGACGTGGCGGTCGGCGCCCGCGTCGAGGTCTGCAATCATCATGATCGCCTCGAGGTGGCCGGGATAGTCGTGGATGTCGCCGGTCGCCAGAAGCGTGCCGCGGCGCGGCAGCCGCTCGCAGCATCCGTGCCTCCACGGCGAGCGCCGCAGCGCAGCGGCGGCATCGAGGAACGTGCGCTCCACGGCACCCACACGCCGCGGGTCCGTCGGCGTGATGCGCGATGCGCCTTGCATGCTCAGGGGACCGATGCGGGCGGCGCCACTGCCGGCGCGTCGGCGATGCCGTACACCGTGACCGTGCCCGTGCCGGTGGCCGTGACGATGTCCACGGGAACCGCGAAGAACCCGCGCAGCCCTGCGCCCGGCGTGACCGAGAGCCTGACGTCCACCTGGTCGCGCGTGCCCGGCTGCGTGCGCACCAGCGTCGCGGTCGCGCGCGGATCCCTGCTCTCGACGCGGAGCACATCCTTCCACTGCGGACGCTGCACCGCGCCGCGCGCCTGCGGGTTGTAGTGCTCGATTGGAACCACCGTCTCGGCCGAGGCTCCGGGGGCGATACGCCCAACGATCCCGATGGGCTCAGGGAAGAACCACTCGCGTGCGAAGCGTCCGGGGTCGGCCTTGCTTCCGGTGCACTCGTGGCGGATCCGCAGCGGCACCAGCGGGCAGTCAGCGCGGTCGGTCTCGATCACCCACCACAGCGGCATCGCCTCACATGGAGCCGACGGCGCAGACCAGCGCAGCGTGTACTCGGCGCGCGGCGCGTCGCTCGAGGGATCGAACCCGACGAACTGCGGAGCCGCCCCATCGACGCTGAGGATCCTGAACGGGCGCCCATCGGCACTGCGTGCCGACACCGTGCCCATCGACTTGCCCTTGAGCGCGTCGACATACGCGGGCTCCACGCGGATGGGCATCACCGACTCCGCAGAGAGCTTGGCGACCAGCGGCTTGGGGAGGCCATCGATCACGATCTGCACCGTGGCGTCCTTCTGTCCCGGAGTGAGGGGCACCTCCATGGTCGCCTCGAACTTCAGGATCCCGCCAGCGGGCACCGTCTTGCCCACGATCTCGGTGAGCGCGGTGCACTTGCAGCTGGGCACCGCCGCCTTGACGGTGACCGGCGCTCCGGTCGCATTCATGATCGAGAACGATCCCGTGTGCGAGGACCCTGGAGGCACCGCACCGAACGAGACCGAATCAGGCTGGAGCACCACCATGTCGGGGATGCGCGGAGCCCCCGCCGGCATCGAGCCCTGCGCCCCAGACTGTGCGGATGCGCTGGGCAGCGCCGCCGCCGCAAGGGCCAGCGCCACGCCCAGGCCCATCGCCCTCGTCACATTGAAGTCCATCATCGGAAGCGCACCAGCGTGCGACTGGGTTCAGCTCCACGACGCGAGGAGCGCCGTCAGGTCCGTTCCGCCTGTGGTGCCGTCGCCGTCGACGTCGCCACAGGCGGTGCCCCAGCACGACAGGAGCTGCGTCAGGTCCAGGCCATTCACGCGGCCATCGTTATTGAAGTCCGCAGGGTTCGGCGGCGTGCACACGACCTCGCCGGATGCGGGGATCATCTTGTAGATGTTCCCGCCGTGCGCGATCAGGTAGAGCTCGCCCTCGTGGTCCTCGGCCCACGACACCACGACGCTGACGGTCTGCCCGCCGGTGGCGGTGCGGAACTCCGCGTTGCGCTGCACGAACTCGGTGAGCGTCGTGCCGTTGTAGCGGAAGCTCCAGTAGTTGTTGCTCGAGTAGTCGCAGTAGAAGTAGGTGCCGCGGAGGTCAGGCATCGCGCAGCCGCGGTAGACGCGTCCGCCCGTGATGCTCCCGCCACCCGTCGTCGAGCTGCGCGTGTAGGTGCGGATGGGCGGGGTCAGCGCGGCCGAGTTGCAGGTGCATCCGGTGAGGCCCGTGCATGACGTGCCCTCCTGGCAGCGCCAGCCGTAGTTGCGTCCGCCGACGCCCGGAGGCTGGTAGCTGATCTCCTCCTGCGCGCTCTGGCCCACATCGGCGATGTAGAGCGCGCCGGTCTCGCGGTCGAAGGCGCATCGCCACGGGTTGCGCAGCCCAAATGCCCAGATCTCGTCGTCGCCGGTGATGGCACCGGCGAATGGGTTGTCTGCAGGAATCGAGTAGTACGGTGCGGTGTTGCCGATCGTCGGTGTCACGCGCAGGATCTTGCCGTGGCGCTGTTCCGTGATGTCCTGCGACCGGTTGTCCGGGTCGTTGGCGCTGCCGCCGTCGCCGGTGCCGAGGTACAGGTTGCCGTCGGGGCCAAACTCGAGCCATCCGCCATTGTGGTTCTGGAACGGGTCTGCCCAGCTCAACATCGTGACACGGCTCGCGGGGTCAAGCGTGAGCGGGTTCGATGCGCTGCGCGTCATGCGCACGAGCGTGTTCGCGTTGGTGCTCGCCGCCGTGTAGTACAGGTAGACATAGCCATTGTTCACGTAATCGGGATGGAAGGCCATGCCGAGCAGGCCGCGCTCGTCGCTGGTCGAACTCACGGCAAAGGAGATCCCGGTCAGATTCACGAACGGCGTCGACAGGATGGTCGGCGTGCCGCTGGAGGTCTCGATGATCCGCACAAGCCCGCCCTTCTGCACCACGTAGAAGCGGGTCGCGTCACCGGGTGCCTGCGCCATGTGCAGCGGGAAGGAGAAGCCGCTGGCAAAGAGCCTGGTGCGCACCGCCACCTGCTGGGCGGAGGCGTCAGGCGCAAAGGCGAGGGCGCACAGGAGCGCCGCACAGGCAGTGATGGATTGGCGCAGCATCGTCCCCAAACTATACGAGCCGCGGTGCGGAGTGCCTCCAGAAATGGCGCCCGAAGGCTTCAGATCACTGCGTTATTGGGCACAAGAGCGCCGACAGCCGGTCAGCGACCCGCTCGAGCGCCACCACGCCGACGGCGATCTCGGCTGCGTCCTTGGCATCGGCAAGCCCCGGTACCTGAGTCGACGAGTACCCGGCATCCCGGTCGGGCGCGATGAACTGGTTGCGGTACCACACCCTTCCCGGAAGCCCCACCTCATCCAGCCACACTCGGTCAAGCGTGATGCGCTGCTCCCGGCGGGTGCGCCGCTCCCCCTCCGGAGCCGGTGCAGGTCGCGCATCCCACGCGGTCGCGCACGCGCGCAGTGACTCGAACCGGGCGACCAGCGGATCGATCGCATCACGCATGGTGGCGTCTGGCTGCCCCGCCAATGCGCGGAGCGACTCGAGCGCCGCATCGACCACGCGCGTCGCGCTGACGGCTGGCACGCCCCCCGACTCCGCGAGCGCGAGCAGCGCGGCCATTGCCGCGCGCGTGACGGTGCTCGCGCTGGCGTAGTCGGATCCCACGATGGACCGGTACCACGTCGTGGTGTCGTAGTTGGTGTGGTAGCTCGTGCCCGGTGCGCCCGTCGCGGCGATGCCGACCACCGGCACTCCCACGCGGCACACGAATGCCACGTGGTCGCTTCCTCCACCGGTGGGCTTGACTGCCGCGGGAGCGAGGCCCGTTGCCTTCGCGATCGCGTCAGCGATCGATGGCGATGCCGATGCGGAGAGGTTCGGCCCCACCGCCGCCATGTCGAGGTTGATGTAGCCGAGGCACCTCTTCAGCAGCATGTCCTGATGCGCCTCGACCCACTCCGTGGATCCGATCATGCCGTACTCCTCAGCGCCCCACGCGCAGAAGAGCACGTCGCACGGGAGCCTCTCGCCTGCCTTCGCGCGTTCGCTCATGAGCTGCGCCACCTCCAGCACGCAGATGAGCCCCGAGATCGGGTCGACGGCACCGAGGCCCCACGCATCATGGTGGCAGCCCACCACGATGACGCCGGCCTCCGGGTCCGAACCGGGAAGCCTCGCAATCACGTTCGCGCTCTTGCGCACCTCACGCACCTGCTCGACGGACACCATCACCTTCAGGTCGGGCCCGCCTTCGAGGCGGTAGGGCATCGCAAGCCCGCCCTGCCAGGACTTCTCCGGCACCTCGCGCCCAGTCATCTGCGACATGATGCGGCCTGCGGCGCCGTAGCCGATGGGCTGCACCGGGATCTTCGGCAGGTCGACGGCATCCACGTCCAGACGGACTGCATCGCGCGTGGCCGGCACGCCTGGCGTGAGCGGATCGCCGGGCCACGGCAGCGTGAGGATCGACCCACGCTGGATGCACGTCTCGTTCGCCCATCCTCCTGACTCGGGCCACACGCCTCCCTTGCCGCTGCCGGAATCCGCAGGATCGATGTACATGATCAGCGCGGCGGCACCAGCCTCCTGCGCAAAGCGCGCCTTGTAGCCGCGGAAGTTGCCGCCGTAACGGGCGATGACTACCGCGCCTGCGCAATCGACTCCCCATTCGCGAAGCCGGTCAAAGTCGGCCCGAGTGCCGTAGTTGGCGTACACGACGCGCCCCGTGGCGGAGCCGCTTCCCGAGTACGCGTTCCATCCCCACGTCAGGTCAGGATGCGCGGTCTGCGGATCCTCGGCGAGGTTGCGCTCGATGATCGGCAGCACCATGCGCCCGCGGGAGGGCACCGAGCCCGGCGGCGCGGAGCCGGCGGGTGCGGAGCTGGCAGGCGATCCCTCGCCAGATACCGGCGTCGCCGCTGTCGCGGCTCCACCCACGATCTCGACACGCGCCGACACCGGATGCGCCAGCAGCGCCCAGAACTCGTGCAGGTCGGTCTCCAGGCCCATGCCGCGAAACGCGGTTGCGATGCGCACGATCTCGCGGCTGTCCCCATCGGTGCCTGCAACGTGCGGCTCCGACGAGAGCAAGTCATGCCATGCGCGCAGGCGCTTCGCGTCGGGCTCTCCCTCGGCGCCCGCCAGCGCACAAGCGAGTGCACACGCGGCGGCACGCGCAACAATCATGGGTCAGCGGGGCGTGGCAGGCGCCGGAACGGCCTTGCCCTTGGCCGCCTGCGCCGATGCGGCACGAGACTGGCCGAAGACCCACGGCCACGGGTCGCCGACATGGCATGCGCGGCCGGTGCGTTCCACATAGTCCTGGTGGTAGCCCTCGGCAGGCCAGAACGTGCCGGCCATCTCGACTTGCGTCACGATTGGCCTCGAGAACGTCTTGCGCGCGGCAAGCTCGGCCACGTACGCCTTTGCCTGCTCGAGCTGCGCAGGGCTGGTCGCGTACACGCCGGAGCGGTACTGGTCGCCCACATCAGGCCCCTGCCTGTTGAGCTGCGTCGGGTCATGCATGGCGAAGAAGCCCTGTAGCAGCTGCCGGTAGCTGATCACCTTCGGGTCGTACACCACCTTCACCGCCTCGGCATGCCCCGTGTTGCCGTCGCACACCTGCTCGTACGTCGGCTTCTCGACGCGCCCCTGCATGTAGCCGCTCTCGGCGCTCATCACGCCAGGCGCCTTCTGGAAGATGTGCTCGATGCCCCAGAAGCAGCCGCCCGCGAAGTACGCAGTCTCTGCAGCGACGGGCTGGCTCTGCGCAGGAAGCTCGGTGCCCTTGGCGTGGAATGCGAGCGCGGCGCTGTTGAGGCAGTAGCGGAGTCCGGTGGGCCGCGGACCGTCATTGAACACATGGCCGAGGTGCGCATCGCAGCGTGCGCAGAGGATCTCCGTGCGCACCATCCCATGGCCCATGTCCGACTTCTCCGCGACATGCGCAGGATCGAACGGGGAGAAGAAGCTTGGCCATCCGGTGCCGGAGTTGAACTTGTGCGTGCTCGAGAACAGCGGCAGTCCGCATACCACGCAGCAGTAGGTGCCGTCGGTCTTGTTGTCGGTCAGGTTGCCGCAGAACGCAGGCTCAGTGCCGGCGCGCTGGGTGACGCGGTACTGCTCAGGGTTCAGTGACTTCGCGAGCTCCGCGACGCGGTCGCGCGGGAGCGGCGTGATGTCGTATCCGGTTCGCGAGTAGCGGTGGTTCATGGGTTGCCTTGGCGTGTCGGTGCTGGACTGCGCGGCCGCGGCGGCCGTCAGTGAGGGGCTGAGGCCGCTGGACGGGGCGCTAACGGCGGCGATGACCGCGGCCACGGCCGCCGCCACGGCGACCGCGCCCAGCAGGAGTGGCGTCGAGAATGCGGCTCGGCGGGTCTGCATGGCGCTGATCCTAGGTCTCCCGCTCAGCGCTTCCCCGACACGGCCGAAAAATCGGCCGCGATGCGCTCAGGCGGCCTTTCGGTAGCGGCCCACGCGGCCGACCTTGCCGTTGGACGACAGCACGGGCTTCACCTTGCCGTCGGGGCCGGTGAATCCCTGCACGCACATGGCGAAGGCGCGCTTGGACTCGGCGACGGTGAATCCGGCTGAGCGGCAGATGTCCTCGCGGCTCGCCCACTCCTTGACGCCGCGGCAGGTCTGCGCGAGACGCCCGTACATCTGGTGGAGCGCAGACTTGGTGAGGCGGAAGCGCTTCTTGCCCGGCGCGGGCAGCGGCTTGCCGACCGGAATGTCGGCGAACGACCGCGCGGCCTTGCTGCCGTGCAGCGATGCGATGCCCGACACGAGCCGGTGGTACTCCTGCAGCAGCGAGTCAAAGTGGCGCCGCACCCCGCGCAGGTGCGCGAGCTCCGCCTCGAGGGTCTCGATGCGCCGCGTCAGACCCGCTGGGGCGTGCGTGGCCTTGCGGGCGCTCGAGGTGCGGACGGGGCGCGCTGGCTTGTCGGCGCTGCGGCGGGCGGTACGGCGGCGTGGCATGCGGGATGGCTCTCAGGTTGGGGTTCTATGGGAAACGACTCGAACGACTGAACCCCGAAAGGCTTTTAATCGTATACTTATCCTGCTCTTTCGCAACCTGGGCCCGAACTGGCTTCGACCGGCCGTGCTTGGCCTGTCGTGGCGCGCCGTGGAGCATGATGGCCACGTAAAAATCATGCACAACAACGACTGCCAACACGCAGCTCGCTCTCGCAGCCTAATTCAGGCTCGACGGTTCCCGCCTCACGCCCGATAGGGCGGAGAACCGACCTCATCGGGCTGGTCCTGAAGGCCTGGCATGCGCCGGATGGACGAGAACTTCGCATGCCTTGGTGCGAGACACGACGCCGCCCGGCGGAGTCCGCACCGAAACGGAACGGGCGGATACGCGCGTAGATGCGGCATGCTGACCGGATCGGCACAGGGGTTCGACTCCCCTCGGGTCCATTGCTCTCCCGCTGCCCCTCGATTCACGCGGCGCAGCGCACGCTGACTGCCTCGCCGCCCTGGGCGGACGCTCCCTTCCCCGAGATTGGGCGGCTCAGCCGCTGCCGGGCAGGTCCCGCACGTAGTCGGGATCCATCGGCTCCGGCATGGCGACGCCTGCGGCGCCGAGCGTCGTGCCCGTCGCGAAGGCAAGGTCCACCAGCGCGATCTGGTACGCCGCCAGCGCGTCGATCTCGCGGCTCTGCGCGTTGGCGAGGCTGAACTGCGCCTCGAGCACCTCGGTGATCGTGCGCAGGCCGATGTCGAACTGGCGCTGCTCCGCCTGAAGCGTGCGGCCCGCGAAGACGGTCTCGAGCCGCGCCGCGATGATCCGCCGCCACGCCGTCTCGAGC
>VERO01000023.1 GCA_018882625.1 Phycisphaerales bacterium
GCTCTGCCGCGCCCGTGTAGATGTCCCGGTCCAGCGGCGCGCAGTCCGACGCATCATCCTGGCCATCCCCGTCGTCATCGCCGTCCACGCAGTCGGGGTACGTATCGCCGTCCGTGTTCAGGAAGTCGTCCACCAGCGAGCCGTCGCAGTCGCTGTCCACGCTGTCGCACAGCTCAGCCGCCCCCGTGTAGATGTCGCGGTCCAGAGGCGCGCAGTCGTACGCGTCATCCTGGCCATCCCCGTCGTCGTCGCCGTCCACGCAGTCGGGGTACGCGTCGCCGTCCGTGTTCAGGAACTCGTCCACCAGCGAGCCGTCGCAGTCGCTGTCCACGCTGTCGCACAGCTCTGCCGCGCCCGTGTAGATGTCCCGGTTCAGAGGCGCGCAGTCCGAGCCGTCCGCGTCCCCATCGCCGTCATCGTCGCCGTCCACGCAGTCGGGGTACGTATCGCCGTCGGTGTTCGTGAAGTCGTCCACCAGCGAGCCGTCGCAGTCGCTGTCCACGCTGTCGCAGCTTTCCGACGCTCCCGAGTAGACATCGCGGTTCAGCGGTGCGCAGTCGTAGGCGTCACCCTGGCCGTCGTTGTCGTCGTCGCCGTCTACGCAGTCGGGGTACCCATCGCCGTCGGTGTTCGTGAACTCGTCCACCAGCGAGCCGTCGCAGTCGCTGTCCACGCTGTCGCAGCTCTCGGCCGCACCTGTGTAGATGTCCCTGTTGAGCGGCGCGCAGTCTGACGTGTCCGCGTCCCCATCGCCGTCGTCGTCGCCGTCGCAGGCGTTGCCGTACGCGTCGCTGTCCGTGTCCAGCTGATCGGCATTCGGGGTCAGCGGGCAGTTGTCCGCGACATCGTCCACACCGTCGGCGTCGTCGTCGCCGTCGCAGGCGTTGCCGTACGCGTCGCTGTCCGTGTCCAGCTGATCGGCATTCGGGGTCAGCGGGCAGTTGTCCGCGACATCGTCCACACCGTCGGCGTCGTCATCGCTGTCCACGCAGTCGGGGTACGCGTCGCCGTCGGTGTTCGGGAAGCCGTCCACCAGCGAGCCGTCGCAGTCGCTGTCCACGCTGTCGCAGCTCTCGGCCGCGCCCGTGTAGATGTCGCGGTCCAGAGGCGCGCAGTCCGACGCATCTGCGTCCCCATCGCCGTCGTCGTCGCTGTCCACGCAGTCGGGGTACGTATCGCCGTCGGTGTTCAGGAACTCGTCCACCAGCGAGCCGTCGCAGTCGCTGTCCACGCTGTCGCAGCTCTCGGCCGCACCTGTGTAGATGTCCCTGTTGAGCGGCGCGCAGTCTGACGTGTCCGCGTCCCCATCCCCGTCGTCGTCGCCGTCGCAGGCGTTGCCGTACGCGTCGCTGTCCGTGTCCAGCTGACTGGCGTTCGGGGTCAGCGGGCAGTTGTCCGCGACATCGTCCACACCGTCGCCGTCGTCGTCACCGTCGCAGGCGTTGCCGTACGCGTCGTTGTCTGTGTTCAGCTGATCGGCATTCGAGGTCAGCGGGCAGTTGTCCGCGACATCGTCCACACCGTCCCCGTCGTCATCGCCGTCCACGCAGTCGGGGTACGCGTCGCCGTCGGTGTTCGTGAACTCGTCCACCAGCGAGCCGTCGCAGTCGCTGTCCACGCTGTCGCATAGCTCAGCCGCGCCTGTGTAGATGTCCCGGTTCAGCGGCGCGCAGTCCGACGCGTCCGCGTCCCCATCGCCATCATCGTCGCCATCGACGCAGTTGGGGTACGCGTCGCCGTCGGTGTTCGTGAAGTCGTCCACCAGCGAGCCGTCGCAGTCGCTGTCCACGCTGTCGCAGCTCTCCACCGCGCCTGTGTAGATGTCTCGGTCCAGCGGCGCGCAGTCGTACGCATCATCCTGGCCGTCCCCGTCGTCGTCGCCGTCGCAGGCGTTGCCGTACGTGTCGCTGTCCGTGTCCAGCTGACTGGCATTCGGGGTCAGCGGGCAGTTGTCCGCAATGTCGTCCACACCGTCGTTGTCGGTGTCGTTGTCACAGGCGTCGCCCACACCATCACTGTCAAGATCGCCTTGGGGCACGTTGGGGATGAGCGGGCAGTTGTCGGCCATGTCAGCCACGCCATCGCCGTCATCGTCGCCGTCCACGCAGTCGGGGTACGCGTCGCCGTCGGTGTTCTGGAAGTCGTCCACCAGCGAGCCGTCGCAGTCGCTGTCCACGCTGTCGCACAGCTCAGCCGCGCCCGTGTAGATGTCCCTGTTCAGAGGCGCGCAGTCCGAGCCGTCCGCGTCTCCATCGCCGTCATCGTCGCCGTCCACGCAGTTCGCCAACCCGTCCACGTCAAAGTCTGGGAATCCCTCATCCACGCCCCCGGCGCAGTTGTTGTCCGCACCGTCGCAGACCTCCACCGCGCCCGGGTTGACGGCTGCAAGGCCATCGTTGCAGTCTCCGCTGCGTATCGCGTGACCTGCAGGCGCGCTCGTCTCGCAGAAGCTCGCCGTGGCGCTCGTGCCGTAGCCATCCCCATCACCGTCCACGAAGTAGGAGCGGGGTGCTGTCAGAGAACCGTTCTGGGGACACGCGTCGCCCGCCACTGCCACGAAGCCGGCCGGCCGGCCGCACGCCTGCTGCGTCACGCCTGGATCGCCATAGCTGTCGCCGTCAGAGTCGGCGTACCACGTGCTCCGGTCAGTGGCCTCGTACGCATCGCCATCGCAGTCGTTGTCCGTGCCCTCGGTCGCGCACAGTTCCGGAGCGCCCGGGTACGCCAATGCGCCGCCCTGCGCCAGCGTGTCGTTGCAGTCGCCGCTCCGCGTGGAGTGGCCGGGAGGAGCGCTGGTGCTGCAGTGCAGGGCCGTCGCGCTCGTGCCGTAGCCATCCCCATCACTGTCAATGAAGTATGCAAGCGGTGCGATCAGCGACCCGTTCTGCGGACATGAATCACCCGCCACCGACACGTAGCCGGAAGGCTGGCTGCACGCCTGCAGCGTCACGTTCGGGTCGCCAAACCCATCGCCGTCGCCATCGCCGTAGAAGGTGCTGGTGACATACTCGTCGACCGCGATGTCACAGTCGTCATCGATCCCGTTGCAGATCTCAGGCGCCCCCGGATAGGCGTTCGGATTGCTGTCGTTGCAGTCCGATGTGGACGATGCGTATCCGGGTGGCGGCGTCAGCGCGCACACTGGCCCAGTAGAGGTGCCTCCATAAGAGTCAAGGTCCGCATCGATGAAGTACGTGCGCGGGCTCGTCAGGGAAGCGTTCGTCGGGCAGCCGTCATCGGCGTCGAATGTGCCGTCGCTGTCGGTATCCCTCTCGACACGAAGCGTGATCCCGCCGATGCTCAGCGGGAACGGATCCGACGATGCCATGTACGAGCCGACGCCGAGAAACACGGTGGCGCCTGCGCTGAGCGGGAACTCGACCGCTGACCTCGTGCTGCTGGAACCGCACAGCGCACTGTCATTGTTGGCGGCGATCGCCGTTGCGGGCTGTCCGCAACCGAGTGTCGCAACCATCACCGTGTTCGGCAGGGAGCTGCCGCACAGCGAGAACCGGTAGGTGCCAGCACTCGGTGCCGTGAAGGACACCTGCCGTGCGGCGCCAACCTTCTGCGCAGCCGAAGACCCCTCGAGCGACACCGGACTCCCCGCGAGATCGAGGGTCGGAAACCCCCAGTTGTTGTAGAGCGACGTGGTGCCGAGCTGTGCCGTGACCAGCCGATTGCCGCAGGCGCTGTCGCTGTTGGGAATGGTCCCGTTGGGCTGTCCGGGTGTGGCCAGGTACTCAAGGCCGCCGATCGTCGGGGTGATCTGCCCGAGCTCCCAGTAGTACGGGCCGGAGTTGAGGGTCGTGGGATTCGTGAGGGTCGGGTTCACTCCGATCAGGCGCGCCCCGAACCATGACCCCACCGTGCCGCGCGCCACAACTCCCGAGTCGAATCCGGACACGGTCCGCGAGATCACTGCCGACGAGAATCCAAGCGCGGGCGCGTAGGCCACCGACTGCGAGATCGGGGCGCTGCTCGAGTTCACGATGCTGACGGCGTCAACCACCTGCGACCATGGGGCCACATCGAGCACGCCATCGTCGTTGGTGTCGAGATCCAAACCGGCAGATCCCGTGAAGTTGCGCACGAGCGCGACAGTGATCGAGCTGTTCTCCAGTCCAGACGACCCGTTGCCGAATCCCGAGGCAGATGCCGTCGACGGGAGCACGATGAGGGTCGTTCCCGGTGCAGGTCCGGTCGTGACGGAAGGGTCCGGATTCGTGTCAATCGTGCCTGCTCCATCCCGCAGTAGGAGCAGCCCAGTCGATCCGAGTGCCGTACCCTCCAGCGTGATGACGTTGTCGATCCGACCTCGAGGCGACGACGTCCCGGTTTCGGCATCTCCCTCGATCACAATCAGCGTCAGCCCCGCGAGGGAGAGTCCAGCGGTCCCCGAGAGCTCAACGTACTCCTGCCCCACATCCGTGCCGAACGGGTTTGCCATGACCTCACTGATCCGAACCACATCGCCCAACGCGACATGGGCGATCGCGAGGCTCAGGGCCGTTGCGAGGCTTTCAGTGGAGACAATACGCATGGGGCACTACATCCCGAATCACAACCTCGACCGCGCTCCATGCAGCCTTGAGTCCAAATATCGATGGGATCTGAATTGAATCAAGGCGCTTCTCCCGCAATTCTGGACAAGTTTGAAATCTGCCAGTCCCACCAGGGCCCGGGTCGTGCGGCACCGTTAGCGATGTCCTATAAAGTTGTGATCGGCCTCGCCTTTGCCTCGACCGCGTGGGGCGCTCAGGAAGACGACACCGCCGAGCTGGCAGAACCGATCCCGCTGCGATGCAGTCCACGACTTGCCCCCTACCTCGCGGCCCTCAACCTCTTGCCCGCCGAAACGGGAACCAGTGGTGCGCTGATCCCGAGCGACCCGATCAGCAGCGCGAACGGTGCGGTGAAGAGGGCGCTCGCGGATCAGGGCTTCACCTACACCCTGTTTCAGAGCGTTGGGATGGCCGCGACGCCAAGCCGGGTGCGCGACCCTGCCGTGGGAGGCCTTTGGGCGGGTCAGGGCTTCGGCTTCCTGGAGATCTTTGACGAGTCGAGGTCAGGCGGATCGGCCGGCTGGATCTCGAGCGAGATCAACTGGGTCGTCGGGCTTGGAGGGTCTGTCGAGGATGAGGATCCCTCCGCGCGCATCGGAACGACCCTTCAGCCGCAAGGTCTCCTCACGGGAGACGGATTCTGGATCGCCGAGCTCGCGTGGCAGCAGTCGTTCTTGGACGGCACGCTCGTGGCGACGGCCGGCATGATCGACCAGCTGAACTACTTCGACGTCAATACCTTCGCGAACAACCAGTTCACCCAGCTGATGAGCAACTCGTTCGTCAACAGCGAGGTCATCGCCGCGCCGCCGCAGGGGATCGGGGTCAACATCGCGTGGCAGCCGGCTGACTGGATCTACCTCATCTACGGGTCCTTCACGACCGCATCGGCGCCTGGCTCGGCTCCCTTCGCGAACCTCAGCACCTCGAACTGGGCGAATCAGGTGGAGGTTGGGCTGATCACCGAGGACCTGCTCGGGATCGGCCGCAACGTGTTCCGCGTGCAGCCCTTCGTCGCCACCATGAACGACGTCACGTCGGGCGGCATCGCGTTCAATGTCGAGCAGTTCCTCGGAGGCGAGGACAGCAGGCTGGGATGGTTCGGGCGATTCGGCGTCTGCAACCCTGATGTCGCGGTCGCGGGGTTCGCTACGCAGATCTCCACGGGATTTGCGCTAGAGGCGCCGGCAGGCCCGGAGAGCCTGCGCGTGGGCGAGGCTGATCGATGGGCCATGGGATTCGTCTGGGGGCGACCTGCGGAGGATGGGGCGTACCTGCCTGACGAGTACGGCCTCGAGCTGATGTACTCGCTGCAGCTGACTCCCACGCTCGCGATCCGCCCCGACCTTCAGCTGCTGTGGACAGCGGGCGACACGGGCACGTCGAGCCCCTCGGCGGTCATCCAGCTGCAGGCCACGTGGGTGTGGTGAGCGCTCTCGATCCGCGTTATGCGGACACCGCCACGCAAAGTGATCCATACTCGCGTGCGATTCACGACTTCTCCTGATTCCGTGCTAGGTTTGTCCCATGAATCATGGGGCGAGACAGCACTTCGAGTTGGTGGAGCTCAAGGACGCGGGGATTCCGCGGGAGTCTGGGCATGTCGTGGAGGACACGGTCACGCTGGACATCGGCCGCAAGGCGGTCTTCGCGGTCGTGGTCTCCCCACTGAGGATGCGGCTGTTCGAGACGATCCGGAGGACAGAGCACTGTTCCGTGCGGGAGCTGTCCGTGCACTCGGGGCTCTCCGCGACCGGGCTGTACTACCACCTGCAGGCGCTCGAGCACCTCGACCTGATCCGGCAGATCGGAGTGCGCAAGGGCGACGCGCGCCGCGCACCTGCAGTGTTTGCCGCCACGTGCTCGCGCATCCGCATCGTGTTCAATCCCGATGACGCCACGCACCGCACGCGCATGGCCGCGGTGCGCAAGCGATGGAACGACGAGTCGATGGACAGCGTGGATGCGTCGATCGAGCCGCGACAGGAGTGCCGTGCGCTGCACGTGCAGAGTCGGCTCGAGTGGGAGCACCTGACCCCCGCCGAGGTCAAGCGGGTCGGCTCGCTGCTCGCCCAGGTCGCGGACGTGTGCGCCGCGGCCCGGGCCCGGGGCACGCGCGTGCCGGAGGATGCGACACCGGTGCATATCGGGACAGTCCTGTGCGAGCTCGCGGATCCCGCGCTGCCATGCCCGGAGGTGGTGCACGACGCCTTCCGACGGTCAGATTCCGCGGGCGAGGTCTCCCGCCGCACTGATCATGCCCTGGAACTCAGTCGAGGCGCCGCCACCTCGGCGCCCTAGCGCGTGCCAGCGCCGCGCACCCCGCTAGACTTGCGTCCTCGGACAGCGCGCGGGGCGTAGCTCAGCTTGGCTAGAGCGTCTGGTTTGGGTCCAGAAGGTCGTCGGTTCGAATCCGGCCGCCCCGATTCGCGCGCCTCCGCATCCCGTAGACTCCCGCACCCATGCCGTCGCCTGCGGACATCGGCGTCATCTCGTACGCCCCCATCGCCCTCCTCTTCGTCATGGCCGCTGTCTTCGCGGCCGTCAACATCGTGGCCAGCGCGCTCTTCGGACCTCGGGTCGAGAGCGTGGTCAAGGGCACCGCGTACGAGTCGGGCATGGATCCATTCGGGTCCGCGCGCAAGCGCTTCAACGTGCGCTTCTACGTGATGGCGATGACATTCCTCGTCTTCGACGTCGAGATCATCTTCCTCTACCCGTGGGCCGTCTCGTTCGCGCAGCTCGAGCCGCGCAGCGACGAGTCGCTCATGTTCCTTGCGCGCATCGGGTTCTTCGTGGGCACGAGCGTGATCGCGTACATCTACGCGTGGCGCAAGGGCGTGTTCCGCTGGGACTGACGCCGGGGGATCGGCTCAATCTTGGCGAGGCGTCGCCGGCGCGCACCGCAGCGACCACGTGACAGGGCTGCCATCGTGGCGCGGGAGGTCGATGGACCGTCGCGGTGCACCGGCCGCGTCGGCGCCCACCGTGATGTCCGCGCCGTCGCGGGCCATTGCCGCGATCGATCCGCGACCGCCGAGGTCTACGCGAAGCGCCTCCCGTCCCGTCGTGCGCACCACAGCATCGGTGACCTGGCCCGCGGTCCACGAGAAGTCGATCTCGACCCCGCCACGGAGCCGCATGCCGCGGATTCGGCCCTCGGACCACGCATCGGGGAGCGCCGGAAGGAGTTCGATGATGCGCACACGGTCTGCACCCGAGCCCTCCGTGCGGTGGCTCTGCGCGAGCATCTGCAGCACGCCCTCGGCGAGTCCGAAGGTGCCGTCGATCTGGAATGGCGGGTGCGTCCCGAGCAGGTTGGGGAGCGTGCTGTGGCCGAGCAGCAGCCGCAACTGCCGCTCAGCCTCATTGCCGTCACCGAGCCGCGCATAGAGGCAGATGAGCCACGCGCGGCTCCAGCCCGTATGGCCGCCGCCGGCGGCGAGCCTCGCCTCGATCGTGCGCCGTGCCGCGGTGGCGAGCTCAGGCGTCCCCTTCGGGGTGATCTGCGCGCCCGGGTGCAGTGCGTAGAGGTGGCTCATGTGCCGATGGCCGGGCTCCGCCTCCGCGAAGTCGCGGCTCCACTCGCGTATGCGCCCATCGGGCGCGATGCTCGTCGGCGCGAGCTTCGCGAGCGTGGCGCGTGCCCGCATGACATCCAGGTGCGATGCCGCATCGCCGCCGATCGCATCCGCCTGCTCGATGAGATTCGAGAGCAGGTCGTGCGCGATCTGCTGGTCCATCGCGTTGCCCATGCCGACGCTGGCGCGCGTGCCGTCGGGAAGCGTGAACTCGTTCTCGGGGGATGCGCTGGGACCTGCGACCAGCAGGCCGGTCGCGGGATCCGTCACGAGCCAGTCCATCACGAACCGTGCGGCGCCGAGCGTGAGCGGGAACGCGCGCCCGCGCAGGAAGTCCCCGTCGCCGCCGTGGAGCCAGCGTTCGTGCGCGTGCCGCACCACCCACGCGCCGCCCATCGGCCACAGCCCCCAGACGGCCGCGCCCGTCGGAGCCGTGTTCGCCCACGCCGTGCTCGCGTGGTGCGCGCACCATCCGCCGCAGTCCCACGCGCGCCGCGCGGTGAGCGCCCCGCGACCTGCGACTCTGCCGATGAAGTCCATGAGCGGGCCGGTGCACTCGGCCAGGTTCGCCTGCTCCGCGAACCAGTAGTTCATCTGCAGGTTGATGTTGGTGTGGTAGTCGGCGTTCCACGGCGCCTTGAGGTGCTCGCTCCACAGTCCCTGCAGGTTGGCCGGCAGCGTGCCAGGCTGGCTCGAACCGATCATGAGTGCGCGTGCGTACTGGACGGCAAGGGCGACAAGCGACGGGTCGAGAGGCTGGGACAGCGGCACTGAGCCGAGCGAGTCCCGCAGCGCGGCAAGGCGCTGGTCCGTAGGCATGGACTCGCGCCGGCGGTCCGCAGGCCCGAGCTCGATCGCGAAGCGGCCGAACTGCGCACGCCACGCCGACTCGTGCGCGCGGACCATCGAGGGAAAGTCCCTCGGCGCGGACGCGGTCCCGGCGCGCAGCGCGCGGTCGAGGTCGAATGTGCCCGGCGCTGCGCCGCGCGCAGCGTTGGCGAAAGGGAAGTCCGTGGCGGCGGAGATGAGGATCGTCACGGAGTCGGCCGCGAAGATGCCGAGCCGGCCGCCGCCCTTGTCGCGCACCTTGCCGCCCTCGACCTCTACGGTCACGTCGCAACCGAAGGTCACGCCAGCGTCTGCACTGGGCTCGGTGCGTCCGCGCATCCTGATGATGCCCGTTCCGGGCGCCACCGAGGACTCGATCGCGAGCGGGCACGATTCGCATGAGGGCGCGCGGGAGAGCGATATGCCGCAGCTGACCGACTCGGGCGCATCCGCATCGAGCCGCACCACGATGCAGTCGAACGCCCGTGATGCGAACACCGTGCGCGTGTGCGTGACGCGACGCGACCGCCATGAGGCCATCGCCATGCCTGCGGCGAGGTCGAGCCCTCGCCGGTAGTCGCCCGCATCGGAAGGTTCGATCGATTCGATGATCAGGTCGCCGAGGGTCTGGTACGAGCGGTCCGTCTCCTGGTCGAGCATGTGCTGCTGCGCCAGCCGCTGCGCCTCAGCGATGCGGCCGGCGAACCACGCCTCGCGGACCAGCGGCACCCACGTCGCGCACTCCTTCGGCTCGAGCATCGTGGCCGAGCCCTCCCACACCGACGACTCGTTGAGCTGGATGCGCTCGCGCGCGACGCCCCCGAAGACCATCGCCCCGAGCCGACCGTTGCCGACCGGGAGCGCCTCGTTCCATTCGCGGGCGGGCTGGCGATACCACAGCACCAGCCCTTCGGGCGGCGCATCATGGCTTGGCGGGATGGCGGACGATGGCTGGGGGGATTGTGCCTTCGCCTGCGGATCGGACGGATGATGCGCGTGCACCGGCGCGACGGTGCATGCGATCACGCATGCAAGCGCGCACGCCGCGCCCATCACTGGCCCTGCGCAGCCTTCAGCGTGACGTCAACGGTGGTCTCGGCGCCATCGCGGCGGTAGGTGATCTTCACGACATCGCCAGGCTTGTGCTCGCGCAGACGCTCCATCATGGTCGCGGGGCCATCGAGCGCCTCGCCGTTCCACGCGATCAGCAGGTCGCCTTGCCTGATGCCGGCCTCGGATGCCGAAGTCTCCGCGCTCACGCCTTCCACCTTGACGCCCTGCGCACCGTCATCACCGTAGCCGGGCATGACGCCGAGCCGAACGCGCGCGCCCATGCGGCGCCCCGCAGTCGACGTGTCCGAGGTCTGGAACTCGAGCCTCTCGGGGCGCGTCGCCAGCATGCGCACCGTGCTCTCGGCGAGCGCCAGCACCTTCGTGCCGCCGACCGGGTTGACGGTGTGCCCCACGTCCTTGGGCGTGTGGTACTCGCCATGCGAGCCCGTGAAGAAGAAGAGCACCGGGATGCCCGCGTTGTAGAAGCTGGCGTGGTCGCTCGGGCCGCGGCCCGAAGGGTCCGCGCGGATCGTCAGGCCGCTCGCGTCGAACACCGGACGCAGGATGGCGATGAAGTCCTTCGCCGACCCCGTGCCGGACACCGCGAGCTCGTCGTTGCGCATGCGGCCCACCATGTCGAGGTTGAGCATGAACTGGATGCGGCTCTGGTCGATGGTGGGGTTGCGCGTCCAGTGCTCGCTGCCGTTGAGCCCGATCTCCTCGGCGCCGAAGCCCATGAAGAGAATCGACCGGGCGTCGGCAGGCGCGTCCTCGGAGTCGTAGAGGTCGGCCATCCGCTTGGCAAGCATCATCATTGTTGCGGTGCCCGAGGCGTTGTCGTCCGCGCCCGGGTGCAGCTGGCCGCGGAACTGGGGGCTCGTGCCGTACGCCCCGTAGCCGACGTGGTCGTAGTGCGCGCCCACGATGACCCACTCGTCCGCGAGCGAGCCCCTGCCGCGCAGCACGCCGCCGACGTTGTCGGTGCGCATCACGTTGTCCTCGAGCTTCGTCGTGGCGGCGAGCTTCACGTCGCTGCGCAGGGGCACGCTCTTGACCTCTCCAAGGTCCGCCATGCGGCGCCACTCCATGAGCGAGCGGCCCTCAGGATCCGCGGCGCGCATCAGCGCATCGGCCACATCCTGGTCGAGCTGGATCACGGGGATGTCCATGCGCTCGCCGAAACGGCTCGTCTCCGTGGTCTCGAGCGTGCGGCGGCCGTCCCGTGCGCCGGGAGGGTTGACCATGATGATGGCCGCAGGGTTGCGCCTGGCGATGGCCGCGAACTTCGCGGCAGCGCCGGATGCGGGGCTGAAGCGGCGGTCGCTCCAGAGGCTCTTGCCCTCCTCATCGAGGGGCTCGTAGCGGAGCATGATCACGGCGCGCCCCGAAAAGTCCACGTCAGGAGAGAAGCTGGTGTAGCCCTCGCGTCCCTCCTCGATGGCGTATCCCGCGAAGATGAGCGGCGCATCGAAGGATCCCGATCCGGAGTTGCCGAGCACCGAGAAGTCCTTCGAGAGCTCGAGCGACCGGTCGAGCGCGCGTGCGGATGCGTCGACCAGCTTCGGGCCCGCCGCGGGAAGGTCGAAGGGCTGCCGGTAGGACGTCCAGGTGGACGCGGTCGCGTCTGCCTTTGCCGAACCCGGCTCCGGGAACGCCGGCTCGAGGCCAGCCTTGCGGAACTGGAACTCCACGTACTCCGCGGCGAGCTCGCATCCGCGGCTGCCCGGTGCGCGTCCCTCGAAGAACGGCGACGACAGCGTCTGCACGTGCTGGTGCCACTCGGTCGCGACCGGTCCGAGCGAGTCGTAGTACCCGCGCACATCCGGGTCGGCATGGCCCTCGGTGTCCTTGGGGTTGTAGCTGTAGGGATCGACGCGTCCCTCGATGATCCTCGAGGGCGGCTGCTCCGGCTGGGATGGGGCATCCTGCGCCAGGAGGGCGGCGACCGGGAAGAGCGCGGCGGCGACCGCGAGTCGCGCGGTCCACGGGAAAGCGGGGCGTTGCATGGCGGATTGGAAGTCTAGTCCACGCGCCATGGCGACTATCCTCATGGCTTCCACCATGACGCTCATCGCCAAGACGCCGTCTGCCCCGCTCGCCGAGCCCGCCGCCACAGTGCCGCTGGCGCCGATCGACACGTTCGTGCGGCGCCACATCGGACCCGGACCCGGCGAGGTCTCCGAGATGCTTGCGGCGCTTGGGCACTCGTCCATGGAGGACCTTCTCGCGGCCACGATCCCCGCATCGCTGCGCACTGAGCGCCCGCTGATCCTGACCGATCCCACCAACCACCATGGCTATGCGCAGCGAGGCGAGGCCGAGACGCTCGCCGCACTGCGCGATCTCGCCAACCGGAACCAGGTCTGGCGCAGCTACATCGGCATGGGCTACTCGGGCTGCATCGTGCCAGGCGTGATCCTCCGCAACGTGCTCGAGAATCCGGGGTGGTACACGCAGTACACGCCATACCAGGCCGAGGTGGCGCAGGGCCGCCTCGAGGCGCTGCTCAACTTCCAGACGATGGTCACCGAGCTGACGGGGCTGCCCGTCGCCAACGCATCGCTGCTTGACGAGGGCACCGCCGCCGCCGAAGCGATGACGATGTGCCTCGGGATCGTGGGCGGGACGCCGCACGCCAGCGGTGCGCCGCGCCGCACCTTCTTCGTGGCCGAGCACTGCCACCCGCAGACCATCGCGGTGATCGAGACGCGCGCCTCCGGACTGGGCGTCGAGGTCGCGATCGGCAACCCGTTCACCTTCGACTTCGCGTCGGTGCCGCTGTGCGGCGCGCTGCTCGCGTACCCCACGACCGACGGCACGCTGCACGACCTGCGCGACGTGGCGTCGCGCGTGCATGCGGCGGGCGGCCAGGGGGTCGCGGCGTGCGACCTGCTTGCGCTGACGCTGTTTGCGCCACCCGGCGAGTGGGGCGCTGACATCGCCGTCGGCAGCGCGCAGCGGTTCGGAGTGCCGATGGGCTTCGGCGGCCCACACGCGGCCTTCATGGCGACGCGCCCCGAGCACGTGCGACGCATGCCTGGCCGGCTGATCGGCGTCTCGCGCGACTCGCACGGCGCGCCTGCGCTACGCCTGGCAATCCAGACCCGCGAGCAGCACATCAAGCGCGACCGCGCGACGAGCAACATCTGCACGGCGCAGGTGCTGCTGGCCATCATGGCTGGGCTCTATGGCACGTACCACGGGCCTGACGGGCTCACGCGCATCGCGCGGCGAGTCCGCACGGCAACGCAGACGCTGGCGGCTGCGCTCAGGATCCTCGGTCACGACGCGGGCACGCAGGAGCGCTTCGACACGCTGCGCGTGCGGCTCTCGGGCCCGCATGCGGGCGAGGTGATTGCGGCGCTCGCGCGCCGCCGCATCAACGTGCGCGCCTACGCGGACGGCTCGATCGGCGTGTCCCTCGACGAGACCGTCGAGATGTCCGACCTCGTCGACCTCGTCGAGGCCTTCGCGACCGGCACCGGCCGGAGCGTCCCTGACCTGATGGCGATCGCGGCCGGCATCGACGGTACGCCGGAGGGTGCGCTCGCGCGCACCAGCGCCTTCATGGCGCAGCCGGTGTTCTCCGCGCACCACTCCGAGACCGACCTGCTCCGCTACATCAAGCGGCTCGAGTCGCGCGACCTTTCGCTGTGCCACAGCATGATCCCGCTGGGGTCCTGCACCATGAAGCTCAACGCCACGAGCGAGATGGTTCCCGTGACGTGGCCGGAGTTCGGCACGATCCATCCCTTCGCGCCCGCGGACCAGTGGGCCGGGTACGCGACGATGTGCTCGCAGCTCGAGTCGTGGCTCTGCGAGATCACGGGGTTCGCCGCCTGCAGCCTCCAGCCCAACGCCGGAAGCCAGGGCGAGTACGCGGGCCTCATGACGATCCGCGCCTACCACCGCCACCGCGGCGACACGGCGCGCGACGTGTGCCTCATCCCGGAGAGCGCGCACGGCACCAATCCCGCGAGCGCGGTCGTTGCGGGCATGCGCGTGGTGCCGGTGGCGTGCGATGACCACGGCAACGTGGACCTCGCCGACCTCCGGGCGAAGGCGCAGCAGCACGCCCATGAGCTCGCGGCATGCATGGTCACCTACCCGAGCACGCACGGCGTGTTCGAGGAGGGCATCACGGCAATCTGCGAGACGATTCACGCCAACGGAGGCCTCGTGTACCTCGATGGCGCGAACATGAACGCGATGGTGGGGCTGGTGAAGCCTGGCGAGATCGGCGCCGATGTGTGCCACCTCAACCTGCACAAGACCTTCTGCATCCCGCATGGCGGCGGCGGCCCTGGCATGGGCCCGATCTGCTGCACGGCGGCGCTTGCGGACTTCCTGCCGGGCCATCCGGTGGTGCGCCCGGCCAGCGCCGGCCGCCACGCCGTGGGCCCGATCAGCGCCGCACCCTTCGGCAGCGCGAGCATCCTGCTCATCTCGTGGATGTACATCGCGATGATGGGCGGCCGCGGGCTCACCGACGCGACCTCGGTGGCGATCCTCAACGCCAACTACATGGCCAAGCGTCTCTCCGGCCACTATCCGGTGCTCTACACGAACGCACACGGCCGGTGCGCGCACGAGTTCATCCTCGACTGCCGCGCCTTCGACCGCACCGCAGGCATCAAGATCGATGACATCGCGAAGCGCCTCATGGACTATGGCTTCCACGCCCCCACGATGGCGTGGCCCGTGCCCGGCACGCTGATGATCGAACCCACCGAGAGCGAGTCCAAGGCCGAGTGCGACCGGCTGTGCGATGCGCTCATCGCGATCCGCGAGGAGATCCGCGCGATCGAGGAGGGCCGCATGCCGCGCGACGACAACCCGCTGAAGCATGCGCCGCACACGGCGGCCGCCGTCACGGCGGACACCTGGACTCACGCGTACACGCGGGAGCAGGCGGCATGGCCCGCGCCCTGGACGCGCCAGTGGAAGTTCTGGCCGGCAGTGGGCCGCGTCGACAATCCCTACGGCGACCGCAACCTCGTGTGCACGTGCGAGGGCGTGAGCGCCTACTCGTGACGGCGGCGCCTCCGCGCACCTGATAGCGTCCTGCCTTTAAGGGTCGCGCGGCGGCCTTAGGGCCCGGTCCATCCTCTCGCCCAGGAGCGCCACCTCCCATGTTCCCCCTGTCCACTGCCCAGCACCGGTGCACCGCGCACGCGCGTGTGTCCATGCGGACGCTCGCCGCTGTGTCCGTCGCGTGCGGCGTCGCTGCTCTCGCCACGGCCTCGGTCCCGCAGAGTGCGGACTCCGTGCCCTCGTCGCCCGGCGCCACCACGCCACAAGTGGCTGCATCGCAGAAGTACTCCGACGACCAGCTGAAGCTGCTGGTCGGGCCGGTGGCGCTGTACCCGGACTCGCTGCTTGCCAACACGCTCACCGCATGCCTCTACCCGGACCAGATCGCGCAGGCGGCCCTGCTGTGCGCTTCTGGAGCGCCGCCGCAGGCGCAGATTGACGCCACAGGCTGGGAACTCCCAGTGAAGGCGATCGCATCGGTGCCGAGCGTGGTCACCACGCTCAACCAGCACCCAGACTGGACCAAGGCGCTCGGCGCGGCCTACCTGAAGCAGCCCGCTGACGTGATGCGGATCGTGCAGCAGCTGCGTGCCACGGCGGTCGCCAACGGCGCTCTCAAGTCAGATGCGCAGCAGACGGTGTCCACGGCCGTCGGCGATGGCACGGGCTCGACGATCGCCATCACCCCCACGAACCCGCAGGTGATCTACGCGCCGGTCTACTCGCCCGATGTCGTGTATGCGGATCCTGCGGTATACGCCGCCGGATACCAAGCG